>JAHFAB010000023.1 GCA_023250795.1 Bacteriovoracaceae bacterium | reverse complement strand
GTCTTTATTTAAACTCTTACCCGCACAATCTGAAAACAACGCGAGAGTACAAACCCATATCAAAACCCTTGCTGCTCTTTGAAAAACCACTGTCCCCATCCGTGAAAGTTTAGGAGAGGAAGTGCGGATTGTCTAGGGCTTACTGCGCGTTAGTGCGGTGTGTCAACACGCAGCGCGTGCGTACAGGTTCTCCGGAGAACCTCAGTGAGTCCGCTTCCTTTTTTCCTCAATAGTGTCTAATTTATCAATGAGCCAAGTTTTTATAAGTGCTTGTCGAGTAATACCACGTCTGCCTGCTTCTTGGTCGAGAGCTCTAATTGCCCAAGGAGGAAAATCTACACCGACTCGTTTATTCTCAGCGTCAAAATAGTCGAGCACATTTTTTCCGCTATTAAAACGTTCTTCAAGATTATGAGCGGTTGTTGATTCGGTTTTCATAGATGTTTTTTTCTTCATTTCTGGCCCTCCTACAAGCTTTCAGTCTCTTTACACAACTAAAGGAGACAAAATATTTATTTTTTGTCTCCTTTAGTTCTAATATGCCATCATCTTACAAAGTCTCGCAATAACTGCTCAACACGATCTGCTCGCTCTTGTCGATTGACTCCTCCGGACAAATGGGCACTCAAACTTTCTATAAACAAGTCGTTCGAAAGTAATTTTTTAAATTCATTTTGAAGGTATGTTTTTACTTTTATTGAAGCTTGCTCAAGCCGAATCCAGAGATCAGGACAAGCTTCTAAAACAGTAACAACGTCTTCAATATCAGAAGAATCACGAAAATTATTCTTCCCCCTTCCTTTGAAAGCCTCTAATTTTGATGCCAAAAAATAAGCTTCTGAAAAAATTTTTATTTTCTCTTTATTTGGAAGTTTTACTTCGATGGCATTCTGAATTCCATCCGTATACCAATTATTAGAAAATCCCAATATTTTAGGATCTGTTGGCATGATATCTACAAGAATACCACAATAAGTAAACCGACATATTGGTCCTTGATGTGAATTTACAAAACCAAAGACTCTCAATTTTTTTTCTAAAGCATAAAAATCAATTAAACTGATAAGCTCAATCACACAATCCACATCATCAGTAGGGCGAACGGTTTCCAACGCATTTTCTCTTAAATACAATGCTGTTGTTGCTCCTCCAACAAATACAAATTTTTCAGATACTTTTTTTAAAGCCGCATTGACAACCTCAAGCATTTGTAGATTTTTATTATTAACCATATTTTAACCCTTATTAATCAATCCTATAAACTCTGTAATAGCTAATTTGCGCTCACGACTGCGGCCAACTCGAATAGCATCTACGAGAGCCAATAACTTATGTAATATTGGGTCCTTTTTTACGGCAAAAGGAACACTCTGATATAAAGGCTCAATGTGTTGTCCTCTCATTTCTCCTTCTGAGTCTGCCCATACGAACTGATCATCATTACTTGAGATAATCTTTCCTTTTAGAGGCTGTGCAGAATGAGCAGTTGGAATACCTCGAACTAATGGACCTGGCTCTACGGGATACATATATTTAACCCCATGAAGAACAAACTCCAACAGTGATTGCTTCATAGGTTTCTTTTTTTTCCCATCAATAAGCTTTGATTTCTTAAGACGTTCTAACCCAAAACTAATTTCCCCCTGACTAAGTCCGAGTTCATTTGCAATATCAAGCAACCTCCATGGCCTATCTTTTAAGGATACAATTTTCAATAAAATAACAACATCCTGAGGTTTTAACCCACTTTTAGATCTCATTTTTTTATTATATCATACAATAATTACAAATTACAATTTGTAATTTGTAATTTGTAATTTTATTAAGAAATGAGCCAAGTTTTTATGAGTGCTTGTCGAGTGATGCCACGTCTGCCTGCTTCTTGGTCGAGAGCTCTAATTGCCCAAGGAGGAAAATCTACACCGATTCGTTTATTCTCAACAGCAAAATACGTAATGCGTTAACTACCGGTATCTTCCCGGTCGGTAAGATATATTGCATATTTTGAACTTTCTGCTAGAATCTTCCTGAGAGGGAAGATTCTAAATGACTATTGAATCGATCGAAAACATACACGATCTAGGTAAACTCTTACGGATTTGGCGCAAAAAAATGGGAGTCACACAAGAACAAGCAGCACAACTTTGTAATGTAGGGCCCCGCTTTATAGGTGAACTAGAAAAAGGAAAACCTACAGACGAAATAGGCAAAGTCCTCCAAGTTCTTAGAGCCTATGGCTTTAGACTGACTCTCAACTCTCGAAAGCATCAAAAATGAACAAGCTCGATCTTTACTGGGAAGAAGCTTTTGTCGGCCACTTGTCACTAGATTCAAAACAAAGATTTGTATTTCAATACCATCTCGAATTTCTCCAAACAAAAAATGCAACTCCCATCTCAATCACATTGCCCCTTCGTAGTGAAGCCTACGAAGAAGACACATCACGTCCTTTTTTTGCAAACCTACTGCCCGAAGCAAATATCCGAACCGCTATCACACAAAAACTTGGCCTCTCAGAAGAGAATGAGTTTGGGCTACTGGAGGCTATCGGTGGAGAGTGTGCAGGTGCTCTCTCTCTTTGGCCAACTGGAACAAAACCCAGCCAAAAAGGCTCTTATCAGCCGGTTTCTCACAGTGAACTAGAAAATTGGGTAAACAACATCTCGACAAGACCCCTTTTGTTGGGTCCGGAAACTCAGGCGGCAGTGCGTCTTTCATTGGCCGGAGCACAGTCTAAAATTCCACTCTACATGAAAGGAGAAGAATTATTTCTCCCTCAAGTATGTTTCTCTAGCTCTCACATTCTCAAACCCCCTATGCCCGGGTTTAAAGGGAGTGTTACAAACGAAGCCTTTTGCATGGCCTTGGCTACTCAAATGAAACTAGGAGTTGCTGATTCGTTTGTACTTCCCAGAAAAATACCCAGCAAAATTCCAAGAAAAATTCCATGTAAACTGCCATTTTATGTCACAAAAAGATTTGATCGAAATATCGTTGAGCAAACTGTAAAACGATTGCATCAGGAAGATTTTTGCCAAGCTTTGGCACTGCTGCCTCAAAACAAATATGAATCTGAAGGAGGACCCAGCTTAACAGATTGTTTTAGATTGCTAGAAAATCAGAGCTCCCAACCTCTTCAAGATAGATTTCGACTCTTAAAATGGGTGATTTTTAATCAACTTATTGGAAACACAGATGCTCATGCCAAAAATCTTTCGCTTCTTTTTATAGAGGGTGAAGTGATTTTGGCTCCCTTTTATGACCTCATGTGCACGCGTATCTATCCAAAGTTGACCGAAAATGCAGCCATGAACATCGGTGGAGAAAAAAGGCTTGACTGGATTTGGCAGCGACATTGGGAGCAACTCTCACATGATATTGGAATAAAACCAAAGCTTGTGATTGAAACAGTAAAAGAATTCGCAGCGAAAATACCGAAAGAAGCACTGGTCATCAAAAATCAATTCAAAGAACATGGCTGGGCACACCCAGTTTTGGATCAGATTTGCGAACTAATTACTCTGAGGTGTTCAAAGACTTTCAAGCGCATTTGAGAAATAAGCGCCGAGAGTATCGATTAGAGCCTCCCTCTTTCCCCTTGTACTCCGCCCCATTTACAAGTAAAACAGTCCAGAAATATGCTAAAACACCCAAACAATACAGAGAGCTACCACTTTTTTGATTACGCCTCTACTACACCCTGTTGCCCAGAAGCTGTAGAGCTCCTCCAAAAGTACTCTTGCGAAGACTATGGAAACCCTTCCTCCGAACACATCTTGGGTCAACAGTCAGCAAAAGCGATCAAAATTTCGAGGCGATTTTTTGCAGATTATTTCAAAATCTCACCCGAGCAAGTGATTTTTACCGGTAGTGGAAGCGAATCAGACAATCTCGCGATCTACGGGGTCGTGCTCGCAGCGATGGCGAAAAAAACTTCACCGATCCGAGTTTTAACCTCAGCCACGGAGCATCCGGCCGTCCGAAAAACGGCTCAGTCTCTGAGTTCTCTTGGCGTGGATGTTCAACTCATCCCGGTGGATGGGGAAGGACAAATTCAAAAAGAAAAGTTCCTAGAACTCCTCACTCCTCACACACTTTTAGTCAGCATCCACCAAGTCAATAACATCGCAGGATCCCTTCTCCCGGTTGAAGAGTTGGCAAGTCTTGCAAAATCCAAAGTTCCTGGATTGATTTTTCACACCGACGCCGTGCAAGCTTTTGGAAAAATTTCCGTCCCCACAAGTCCATCTGCCGTTGACCTAGTTTCTATATCGGCTCATAAAATCGAAGGTCCAAAAGGAGTGGGAGCCCTCATCGTTCTCAATCCCTCTCTACTTAAATCAGGTTTGCGCCCTCTCATCTGGGGAGGCGAGCAAGAACAAGGCTTTCGTTCAGGCACTCAAAACGCGGGCTTGATCGCGGGATTTCACGCCGCGGCTGAAAAAATATTACGAGATCAAAAAACACACTCGCTCCAAACCACAAAACTCAGAGAAAGACTTTGGAACTCACTCAAGGGAAAAGATCTACCCATTAGGTGGAACTCTCCGAAAGACCTCACCAAAGCGGTGGCGCATATTGTGAATCTAAGCATCCCAGGCTACCCCTCCGGTCCTTTGGCAAAACTTTTAGAAGAAAGAAAATGCCTCGTGTCTTTGGGATCTGCATGCAGCTCACATAAGGCAGAGCCTGATTCAGTTCTAGCGGCGATGGGGTTTCCACTGCCGATCCAAACCTCTCCACTCCGAATTAGTTTTTCTGGAAAGCAAACAGTCGAAGAAATGGATATCCTGATCCAAGCGCTAGAAGATTCGATCAGGCAAATGAAACTCCTCTTAGGAGGTTAGATGGAGAGAGCTGTATTACTCCGCTATCACGAGATTGCTCTCAAAGGACAGAATCGAAAGTGGTTCGAAAGACGGCTCATCCAAAATGCTCAAAAAATAATCCAAAGAGAGATCGGCACTAAAATAAATGTCACTCAAAAACGGGGAAGAATTCTGCTCCACACTCCCTGGAACCCACAAGTCAAAACAGCGCTCAGCCATGTTTTTGGAATCAGCAGCTTCAGCCCCATGAGAATGGTCGAAACAAACTGGCTCTCATTAGAAAAAGCGGCCAATGAAGAGGTCTCTCAACTCCTGAAAGATCACCCGAGCTTAAACTCATTTCGAGTCCTCACTCGAAGGAGTGAAAAAGCACTTGGGGAAAACTCGATGGAAATTGACAAAATACTTGGCGCCGCCATTCTAAAAAATTTTCCTTTTTTAAAAGTGAGCCTCAAAAATCCTGAGTTTAGAGTGGGAGTTGAAATCCGCAACGAATCTTCCTACCTTTGGACGGATAAGAATGAAGGCCTGGGTGGACTTCCCGTGGGTACCAATGGTCACCTCCTCTGTCTCCTCTCTGGGGGGCTAGACTCTCCCATCGCCGCTCTCCAAATGCTGAAACGGGGAACCCAAGTTTCTTTTATTCATTTTTATGGAACTCCCTTTGTCGAAAGCCAGGTTTTAGAAAAAATCGAAGACCTGGTCACAATCATCAATCGCTATCAACCGAAAGCTCAGCCCCTGTACGTTATCCCGTTTGGAAAAATTCAGGAAAAAATTGCACTCGTTACGCATCCACGCTTGAGAACGGTCCTGTATCGCCGAATGATGGTGAGAATTTCCTGTGAACTTTCTAAAAAAATCAATGCCCAAGCGCTCGTCACCGGAGAAAGCCTTGGACAGGTGGCTAGCCAAACGATAGAGAACCTTTCCAATATAGAATCAGTTTCTTCGCTTCCAATTCTCAGGCCTCTCATTGGTTTTGATAAAAGTGAAATTATAAAATATGCCGAAAAATGGGGGACCTATGAGACATCTATTCGTCCCTCTCTCGATTGCTGCACCCTCTTTGCAGACCGGCATCCAGCGACAAAGTCTACTTCTTCACAGCTTGAGCGCGAAGAGGCACGGTTTCCCGTAGAAGAATTTATCGCAGAAGCTTTGGGACAGATTTTATAGCTGGTCAGTTTTTAGTGGATTGAGTAGGAATTTCAAGAATTAAAAAAGTAGGCCCTAGTCACGTTAAAAGAGCGTAGCAGGAAGCTACGCGATGATCTCATGGATGAGTATCCACGTGACTAGGGCCTACTTTTTTAATTCTTGAAATTCCTACTCAATCCACTAAAAACTGACCAGCTATAAGATTTTGCCTATTTCTGCGACCAAACCTTTGGCCAATTCTGTGGCCCAACCCACTTTGTCTTAATTTTTAGCTCTTGAGTGATGAGATAACTTTCTGGAAGTTGAAAGGTTCCAAATTTTTCTGAGATTTTTCCAGAGGAATCCAAAAGTAAAACTACATTTTCAGGAATTCGATCATGCAAAAAATTTCCGCCCATTTTTTTCTCAATTTCCGACCAAGACGCATCTTGACTAATCGCCACAAAGAAAATTGTCTTTTTGCGCCGCGCTAACTCTAACCACTCTGATATTTCTTCAAGACACGGAGGGCACCAGCTCGCCCAAAAATGAAGAAGGGTCTCTTTTCCTCGAAAATCTGAAAGCCGATGAACTTTCCCTTGTTGATCTTTGAGAGAAAAATCAGGGGCTTGTTTGAGCTCAGCTCCCAATGATACTGCGCTATACAGCATATTTAACGTCAAAAATAGAGCCTTCATACCCCTAAAAAGCCTGAAATTAAGAATACTTGCAAGATATTTCTATTTTAAGCTATAATGGAAGATAACTATGAGTCACGCGCTCGTGCTCAACGCAAGCTTTGAGCCACTCCACATCGTCACATGGCAAAGAGCCCTCCAGCTCCTTTTTCAGGGAAAAGTTGAGGTGGTCGAAGAATCTGACAAAGAAGTTCGCACGGTCAGACTCACGATCAAAATCCCAGCCGTACTCAGACTTTTGAGATACGTTCCCCTCCGTAAGAAAAAAGAAATGATCCGATTTTCGAGAGTCAATATTTTCCTCAGAGATCAAAACTGCTGCCAATACTGTGGCGGACGTTTTCACAGAAATCAACTCACTTTAGATCACGTCAACCCCATTGTCCAAGGCGGGAAAAAATGTTGGGAAAACATTGTCACCGCTTGCAAGCCCTGTAATCAACGCAAGGGTGGAAGAACCCCTGCACAAGCAGGACTCCATCTAGTGAGAAAACCTACGAAACCTTCCTGGTTGCCAGCGGCCGTTCTCCAATTTGGAGTCACAATCACTCCGGATCGTTGGAAAATTTATCTTGGATTTAGCTCGAAACCTGAGACATAGTGCTTGAGATGGCTCGAGAGCAGACTTATATTCAAAAAATCGTAGAGCAGTATGGTGATCTCATCTTCGATCTTTGCGAGTCTTTATTGTGGAGTTCAAATTCTGCCCAAATTGCTTTTAGAAAAATTCTCAAAGAAATAAAACAAACACCTAAAGCCCATCTCTACTCCCAACACGAGCGAGCATGGGTTCTTAAAATTACCATGGAAAAATTGACCCATTTTGGAAAAAAACATGCCCGCAGACTCTCTTCTTCAGAGCAATTCATGTTAGATGCTGCTTTGGATGTCCCCTCCAGACTAAAACGGTTTGACTTTTATTTCCATCGTCTTCCGATGGAGGATCAAGCACTGCTCTTGTTTCAAGACAAGTTTAAAATCTCGGCTCAAGAAACATCGGCTGCAATGGGAATTTCAGAAGACTCGCTGAAAACAAAACGCCAACTTGCACTTCGCGCTTTAGACGAGTGGATCTGGAAAACTGTATGAATTGTTTTGAATGGCAAAATCACGTCTCCGATTATTTAGACGGAAAACTAAAACCTGATTGCAAAGAGTTCGCCGACCAACACATTAAACAATGTCAAAGTTGTGCGGAAAAACATCATCATTATCTAAAAATTATAGATTCTATTTCTAACCAAAAGAAAAGCGCCCTGCCCCCTCCTATTAGAAAATCTCCCTTTTCAGTTCCATTACCCCACTTTTCTCTAGCCAGCAGAAAAGAACGTTGGAGCAAAACTCCTTGGTATGTTCGCTCAGGCGTTGAGGGGCTTGGAATTACTTTCACGATACTCTTTGTCATTGCACTCATTCCTAAAATATTACCCAAAGTTAAAAATCTTTATGAAAGAGGAATGAATAACAAAATCGAAATCTTTTCTTCGGATGATTACAAATTGGATTCTGAGACAGAGATCCCACTAGCGCGCGGTAACCTCACTATGACCAATCCAAATAAAGGCCCTGCAGAAGAGGATTTTGCGAGTGAAAATGAGTCACTCGGCGAGTCCGCTACAGAAGAAGGTGCACAGGCTCATATGCAGGAGATTTGGAGATTTAACCTAAAGACGGATAGCCCTCTCGAAACCCGAGTAAAAATTATCGAACTTCTAAAAAAAGCAGGACTCTCTTCGCAAACTTCTGGAATAGGGGGTACGGAGGCGCCTGGCGGCATTCAATTTGACTTGATGGTTCCGCAATCTGTTATTACTTCGCTCAAAGAAGACTTACAGAAGATCGTCATTGGCGACGCGTTTACATGGTATAAGAACAAGTCAAAGAGGCTGATCGCACCTGGCAAAGCAAGGATCGTGATTTGGCTATCGCAAATATAGCGCTAAAACTAAAATAGATCGTCAATCTGTTGGTAATCAATGGGAGCTTTGAGGTAGATGCTCAATGACTCTTTGTCGGTGGGAGTGGGGGGCAACTCGATGATTTTTTCATTACCTAAAAATGGAGTTGGAGCACTGGCGCTGGTACTGGGCGCTGTGGGTTTTACAATTTGTTGTAAAGATAAGCTTGGAAGACGATTTATACTCTTCGTTTTTTTCGCGTCATCTCTTCCTTTGTTGATGGCTTCTACGATGAGACCTCGGGTTTGATTGTAGATGTAGCGTCTGAGATCATTACTATCAGGAGCTCCATCCGTTTTGACGCTGCTAGTTAATATTTCTTTTTCAGATAGTTTTTCATTATTGAAATAATTCTTCTGTTTACCCTCAAATGCAGCACTCTGCTTTTTTAGCTCCTCTTTGTCATCTTTGATTTTAAAAAATTCTTTATCAATATATTTCTTATTCGCTTTCTTAAAATCATCTAAATTGGTTTCGGATAACGCTGGATTATCCGGTTTAGGTACAACCATCGTCAATTTCCCCAAGCTCTTATCATCTGGATCTCTATCGATTTCAATTGTCTTCACATATTCTTTTTCATTAGGTTCATTAGGAATGGAACTCACCCACTCTTCATAATTCTGTTTAAGGGAGGGTTGCAGTTTGGTAGAAAGTTTTGCAATTTCATCGTAGGTAGGAATATAAGGTACTTGGGGTTTCAAAGGTTTATCATTTTCTTTTTTGGCATAAGCAATTTGTAATTTTATCGCAGCCGGAACATCACTGTGCGATAGAACCGAAGCCGAACTGCTGTTGTGAATCATCGCATCTCGGATGTGATTGAGCTCAAAAAATTTGATCCGTTTATAACGGTCAAAACAATCGCTAGCAGTTTCACTAACAGTGCAAAAATCACCTAATGTTTGCTTTATTGCTAATGGATTTTTTTCTAACTCATCAATCGTTTTTATCCCATAATAATACTGCGTAACCAAAATTTCATTCGACTTCATATAGTGACAGTACTGGCCACAGATTTGGTAAGCTTCGCTAAACGCAGGATTGTCTGAATCCTTTGAAGGGCCCGCTGCATAACTGCCTGACTGCTGTGGAGTGCCAGGTCCTGCCGCCTGCACCTCAGAAAATACCCCTAAAACCCCAAAACAAGCCATGGCTGAAATCAACACTCTCAAAACTGATAAATATTGCCCCGGAGCCTTCATACCCACTTAGAGATGCAAAACTTGGGCCTAAAATAGATCAATAATCTCTTTGAAATGATTAGGGTTTTTTGTTTGAATTTCTTCTTTTTTTACTTTCACTGGTGAAAGTTTAGACAGGTTTTGGGCAGAATGGGAAAAACCCTCTGCTTTCAGAGGTAAACAGGGTTTTAAAACTCGAAGAAGTTTTTTTCAACTGTCAAAAGCTCAAACACTCAATTGTTTTACTGGATTTTACTTCGTCTGACGAAGTAATGAGCGAAGTGAAAAATGCATCTGGTAGGTCAATTAGAGTTCTGTTAAAAAATCAGGGATGCCAGACACCCAAGCCGCCCACACACTTAAAGCAGAAGAGCACCGCATGGAGATTTACAAAAAAATGTCTCCGACCCTAAAATGGCTCGAGGCGTGGAAACTTCGAGAGGCTGCATGGGCTCTCAAACTGGCTGGCATGAAGCTTGCCCATCCAGATTGGGACGAAGAACGTCTGAAAAAAGCCGTAAAGAGACTTTTTCTACATGCGACCACTTGAGCTCTTTGACGCTTTCATCGCACCGCTGGAACAAGCCGGTTTGAAATATTTTGCAACGGGCTCTGTTGCGTCCATCATTTACGGAGAGCCTCGCCTCACTCACGATATAGATATTGTGATCCATTTGAGAAACGAAGACGTAGAAGCTCTGATTTCTCTATTTCCAGAAGATCGCTATTATTGTCCGACGGACGATGTTATTCACATCGAACGGAAGCGACGTCCCTATGCACACTTCAATGTCATTCACCACGAGAGCGGACTGAAAGCCGATTTTTACCCAGACACGGGTAATTCGCTCCATTTATGGGCGTTTCAGCACAAAAGACGCATAGAACTTTCGACAATCAAACTCTGGGTTGCACCCCCTGAATATGTGATTATTCGTAAACTGGAATATCATCGTGAAGGAGGTTCAGAAAAACACGTGACTGATATTCAAAAAATGATTGCCGTGAGTGGAGAAACTCTCGACCTCCATTTTCTAGAAATGGAACTGACTCAGCGAGGGTTGATGCCATTTTGGAAACTCTGCCAAAGCAGTTAGTTCTAGATGAGTTGAAATACTCAACTGTTTTAATGGATTTGCATTTTGAGGTGGAGTGAAATATAAGCATTTTAAACCGAGGAGGTCCTCATGAGAGTTTTGACGTGGTTGGTGATACTCGAAGTCAGTTTGTGTTTCTTTGGCAGTTTTACAAACATCTCATATGCAACTTTCTATGCTCGGAGTGGAGGCTTTTGTAACAAGTTCTTCAATTGGTTTGATCGCATGAGTAATAGAGATGAAGCACAAGAAATGGTTGACTCTTTGGACGACGTGACAAAGATCGATGCGAGGAGATTTTGTAACCTTGTTGGTGTAACGTTGACTGCATTAAACAATATCCTCACAGAGGCACGAATTACATATGGCGGACACTCTCGAACGGATGTCACCTGGCCTGTTAATATCTGGACTGGAGTTTTGGGCGTACCTGGTTTTAAAGAAACACAAGATCCGCTTGCTTTGGTACCGACCCAACCTGGCTACCTTTCGGATCGTGAAATTTATAGGATCGTTTTTCAAGCGGCAGTTAAAGATATTGATCCAAAGGAAAAGCTGGAAGACGCATTATGTCGGGCTCGGCGAAGAAGAAATTAATCACTCAACTCTGCACTCTCACAACAAAAACCCCACCTGTGCACCGCCAAAAAATCCCTTGATCTTGGACTCTCCAAGCGCGCCACCCAACCCCCATACTAGCTCTAGGCGGGTAAAAACAGACTCTAGCCGATATTGATAACCTAGACACGCGCCGTATTGGTTCGCTGAGGTAGATGAAAGACTAGCAATCCCAGAAATCCCAGCCAAAGAAAAATAAGGACCTAGATAAGCCAAATGCCTCTCTGCGATTCGATACCCCCCCACTAAAATCCCATCTAGGAGGTAGTAAGAAGTCGATACACCTTCAAATGCCCCGAGCATCAAGCCTCCAGAGGCCTGGATCGCCATAGAAAAATTTCCAGGTTTAGATTCATCTTCCGGAAGCCCCACAAACTGGTACTTCAAGCTCAACAATAAAGGCGCGTAAGGCTCAATTTTCAAGGAAAGATCCAAATTATTTTTGAGCGCATA
>JAHFAB010000022.1 GCA_023250795.1 Bacteriovoracaceae bacterium | reverse complement strand
TGTTTATGGCTTAATAGTAGCTATGAAGGTGAACATTGGTCTTTTGAAAAATGATCTTTCTAAGTACCTCCACAAAGTAAGAAGTGGTGAGGAGGTTACAATCACAGATCGAAACGAGCCAGTCGCAAAGATCATACCATTAGAAAAGCCACTCATACGAGCAAGCATGAAAGCGTGGCTCAAGATTCACCCCCCTCTTAAAACAGTAAAAAAACAACCTCCCTCTTCAAAACTCGTGAGAGCGTTACGAGACGAAGACACATGATTTACTGGGATACCTCCGCACTAGTGCCAGTCTTTGTTATAGAAAAAGAAACGGAAAAGGTAAGAGAATGGCTGAAGGAATTTGATGATGCCCCTCGTTTCACATCCTGGCTGACGGTATTCGAGTTTGAGACAACATTGAAGCGGAAAATCAACCAAAAGTTACTCTCAGTAAATGAATACGACTCCATACAAGAAAGGTGGATGGAGTTCTGTGCCTCACTCAACTTCATTCCGCTGGATAGTCGAGTCACTCGAATGGGATCGCAGATTCAACGTCTTCACGGGCTGCGTCCTTATGAAAGCATTCAGTTGGGTTCAGCCAGTTTGGTGAAGCTCGATCATCCAGAGCTGAAGTTAGCCTGTTTGGATGAAAAATTAGTCCGGGTTTCAAAACAAGAGGGATTTCCCTGTTTGACCTAGAAAGCCTATGCTAAAGACAACCCATGGCCCAAGTCACCTACTCCCAAGCAGGGGTCCAGCGCGGTGCGGCTGATCAACTCGTAGATCGGATTGCTCTCCTCGCAAAATCCACCCTGAACGCTCGAGTCAAAGCTTCGATTGGGGGCTATGCCTCACTCTATGAATTGAACAAAAAATCCTGGCTCGCCGCTTCGACCGATGGGGTGGGCACAAAACTCAAGCTCGCTTTTTGGTTGGGCGATCATCGCACTGTGGGGATTGATCTCGTGGCGATGTCGGTCAATGATCTTTTATGCGTGGGGGCAGAGCCTTTGTTTTTTCTTGATTATTTTGCCACAGGTAAGTTGAACACAGAAATCGCGGAGCAAGTGCTCCAAGGTATTGTGGAAGGTTGCAGGCAGGCCCAGTGTGCGCTGGTGGGTGGAGAGACGGCGGAGATGCCTGATTTTTACACCGACGGAGAATATGATTTGGCTGGTTTTGCAGTTGGAAAAGTCGAGCCCTCCTGTGTCCTTCCCAGCAAGAAAATCAAAGCGGGAGACGTTTTGATAGGCATTTCTTCAAGTGGTTGTCACAGCAATGGATATAGCTTGCTCAGAAAATTATTTTTCGAAGGGAAGTCTTCCGATCTAGCGCGTGAGCTCCTTACCCCGACACGTATTTATGCCAAGGCTTTGCTGCCGCTCATTCGAAAAAGAATGATCAATGGACTTGCTCATATTACAGGTTCTGGTTTTCTCAATGTCCCGCGCATGTCTGAAAAAGTGAGCTATGCAATCACACTTCCGCCTCGTGAGGAAGTTCCGAAAGTTTTTGATTTGGTGAGAGAGAAAAGTGGTCTTTCACTCGAAGAGCTTGCCCAGACTTTTAACTTAGGTGTAGGGATGGTCTGTGCCGTGAGAGCTGAAAAAGTAAAAACGATACTCAGTCATCTGAAAAAAGCAGGTGAAAGAGCGTGGGTGATTGGAGAAGTAGAACGTAAGAAATCGGGGGCAGGTTCACAGGTTCATCTTTGTGATGGTACACAAACGGTGACTTTGAACTATTAAGATGATTTTTTTTGAGAATTTTTCCATTTCAAAACTCAAAGGGCTGAGACCCACCGCTTGGATCTGTATTGACTCTGGGTTTTCCAGAGAAGAAGTCAAGGAAGTACTGTTCAGTCAAAAAATCGCTTTTATCAGTGACTCGGTTTTAAACCCGGAGGCCCTCTGTCTCAAAATCATTTCTAGTGGGAGATCTATCCCTCTTCAGAAAGAGAGGGTGCTCGGTTCACTCTCCAGGCAAGAAGTTTTGAGAGCTCTGCTTTCGGAACCCAGGATTTCTAAAAATCTTCCAGAGCTGAAACGACTCAAGAGGCGAGGAAGATTTTTTAAGAGATTAGATCGAACTTTGCAAAATGCTCAAAAAGCTTTTGGTCATTTAGAAGAAGAAAAAGTCTATTTCGAAAGACTTGCGCAGCTTCTGCCCATGGGGATTTCTCCGCTTCGAAACGAAATGAAAACACTTTTTCAAGCCTACTCGGCATGGATGCGTGAGAGTGATTTATGGGACCTGCCACTCATGATGCGAGAGTGTGTGGAGATTTTAAGAGCGGCGAGTTCTAACCATCCTATTACGCAACGCGCGCTTCCCAGAGAGATTTTTTTATTTTCTACTCACGTGCATGAAAGCCTGGAACATGAGTTTTGGAATGAGTTGGGACGATGGGTTGAAATTAAACCCACTTCGCCAGGCGAAGTAAAGCTTTCTTCGTTTAGATGGGAGCAATGGCACACCCTGGACGATGCAGCGGAAACTTTGGCAGAGAGTCTTTCAAATCTTAAAACAGATCATGGATGCGATTATTCTCAACAGGCTATTTTAGCTCCCGATCTTCCCGAAATCAGAAGAAGTTTACAGAGGGCATTACGGCGCTACTCCATTCCACTTTTGGATCCTAGAGATCCGATGCGACTCCGTTTTGACGAAGGGTTGAAGTGGGCGCTTCTTCCTCTGAAATTAGTTGGAAAAAACTATGATCGCAGCGATGTCCTCTCTTGGTTGAGTTACAGAGAACGTGAGCTCAAATGGATCCCAGAGATCAACGCTCGTGGAATTCGAAACGGACTCCAGTCCTATGCAGGCGGTGATTTGACCCATCTTTATAAAGCACTTTCAGAGATAGAGGAGATTTTAGGGGGGAAGAAAACAGTTTTAGAAGTGGGTGAGGCTTTTTTACAATCGTTGAAAAAAGAAATGATGGAGAAAAACCCCACAGAACTAAATGAAGAACTGGGCTGGCTTGTCCCTTTTTTTGAAAAAACCTGGGAGGAGTTTCATAAAGATTTGATCTATGTGGGGCTAGAAAATCGCAGGGCTCCAGCATCTTATTGGTTTGAGCGCCTACAAATGAGACTCACAGAAGCAACGCCTCCAATACAAGCACTCAAACCCAGGGAGGGCGTCACACTCCATCGTTTGGGGCAAGCACCTCTTCGGAATTATAAAAAAGTCTGGCTCTTTGGTCTTCCTCCAGACGTACTGACCCGAGATCAGATGGGAGATTATTGGTTTTCAGAGCGAGATCGAGAGATTTTGACGAGTGAATTTTCAGTTTGTTCGAATCATCAAGTACGAGATGAGAAAATAAAAATTTTGAAAGACTGGATTTCTCACACAGAAGAGACTGTTTTTTTAGATGCACTTTATGACTGGGAGGGCAGAGAAAGAGAAACTTTGCTCCCTCTTTTGTTGGATCTGGGATTTTCAGATCCACAACCTCAGTCATTTGGGGCACATCATAGATTTCAAAAAAGCTATGGAGCAGTGAAAAAAACTCCCCCGCTTCAGTTTCAACTCCCCCCCTTGAAAAGGAGAGATATCAGAGCAACGGAACTCGATCATTATAGTCGATGCTCGTTTCGAGGGCTGGGTGCTGGGCGTTGGAAGCTTTGGGATCTGCGTGATCCTGGGATCGAGCCTTGGCCAGAAGTGAGGGGGAGAATTTTACATTTGGCTTTGAGATTTTTAAAAGAGTCTCGACATAATATGTCTTTTGATGCTCCTGGGAAAATATCTGGAGAAAAGTCTCCAGAGCAAGCTTTGTCAGAGGCGTGGAACTTGGAGCGGCCATTGGGTATGCTTCATGGGGCACGACTCGTAGCGCACCAAAAGGCTAAATTTCTCACTCTATTGGAAAAATTTCAGGAAAAGGAAAAAGAATATTGCACGCGGTCTCAGGCCCAGGTTTTTTCACTCGAAGGACCAGAACTTCGTTTAGAAGCTCCAGAGTTTACTCTTCACGGTGTGCCAGATCGTATAGATATTTTTCCAGAGAACCATGAAGAAAACGGATTTTTTCTGATTGATTATAAAACCTCAAGCAGTCTCCCTCATGGAACTGAGATGGTGGAACTCGGGTATCGATTGCAACTTCCTTTTTACGCGATAGCTGCTCAAAAACAGCTCGGAAAAATGTGCCTAGGAGTTCAGTATGTAGAGCTGAACCGCACCGGTGGGCGAGGTCATGGCATTTTTTTCAAAAAGTTCAACGGAAAAGAACCCGGCAATCTCACTCATCTTCGTTCAAAGAACAATGTTTTAGATTTTGAGCCAGAAGAAGTTTGGCATAAACTCGAAACACTTCTCATGGATCAAGCCAGAGAATATTTTCAAGGACATTTCGAAGTGCGTCCTAAAAAAGATCAGGAGTGTCGTTCGTGTCCCTACGAAAATCTCTGTGGAAAGAGAAGACAGGGAGCTCAAAATGAGTGAAGTTTTGACTCGTGTTTTTTCCGCAGAGCAAGAACAAGTTATCCAAACTTGGGGTAAAGGAATTTCAGTTTTAGCTGGAGCGGCTTCTGGAAAAACTACAACATTGGTAGAAAAATGTCATGAACTTTTTAGGAAAAATCCTAATGCTCAATTCGCCGCTGTTTCTTTTACAGAGAGATCTACGAGTGATCTCAAAGTGAAACTTTCACAATCAAATCAGAACGCTCAACTGGTAATGACGATTCATGGACTTTGCGCGGCTATATTAAGGGATTTTCCAAGGGAGGCGGGTTTTGATGGCGAGGAGGAGATGCTTTCTGGCTCAGAAGCAGAGTTGCTTTGGGATAAAGTTTTAGAGTCACTTTGGATGTTGGATCTACCTCCGTCTCTTCAAAAAAGTTTAGATTTTCTCTTACAGAGGGAAACGCTTTCAAGTCTGGGTGATCTGTTTAATCGAGTGCGAGAGCTTTCCCTCTTTGGAGTTTTAGAGAGTTTACAAGATCAAAGTGATCTTGGGGCACGTGCTCTCTTTGAAATTTCAGAATACCTTCTCAAAAAATATCAGCTTCTCAAGAAACGCCGTGGTGTGATGGATTTTCAAGATCTAGAATGGGGAGCTAGAAAAATTTTAGAAAACCCTAAAATTAGAAAATTTTATCATCAGAAATATGATTTAGTTCTCATAGACGAATTTCAGGACACTAATCCTATACAAGCAGAAATTCTCTGGAGTATTGTAAAACCAGATCTTTCTAATCTCTGTGTGGTGGGAGATCCAAAGCAGTCCATCTATAGATTTCGGGATGCCGATGTGAGTGTGTTCAAAGAGTATACATCGCGTTTACCTGTGCAGATTTCTCTGAATAAAAATTATAGAAGTAGGCCTGAAATTTTAGATTTTGTAAATCAGGTTTGCCAAGCCCCTTTTCGTGAGAGCGGGCAAATCTATGAACCTCTGATTCCACATCGAGACAGTGCCCTGGATGGAGAAAGTTCATCAGTCCAAAAAATAGAAGTCGAATCTGAAGAAGACTTAGTCCAGTGGATAAAAAAAGAGCAGGGGAGGGGCGTCCAACTAGATCAAATCACACTTCTACTGAGAAAAATTAGAGGAGCAGAAAAATGGATCAAAGCTCTGAGTTCTGCTGGAATTCCTATCGCTGTAGGCAGTGGAGGGCTATTTTGGGAAGACCCCAGGGTAAGGGAGCTCGTGGCTTTTTTGAAGTGGTGGGACCAACCTCAGAACGCTTTATCGGGAGCTGTATTTTTGAGAGCCCCTTGGGTTGGAGTTCCTGATCTGGTTTTAGATGAGTGGGTAGTCAAAGATCCCACTTGGATAAAAGCTTTTTTTGACTCAGATCTTGAACATTTTTCAGTTCCTGAGACCGTGAAGACTTTGTCTAAAAAATTACATCCTTATTATGAAAAAAAAATAAGACCGGGTGAGCTCTTGCTAGAGCTTCTTGAAATTTTAGAAATAGAAGAAGAGCTAGGCACTCAGCTTCTAGGGTTATGGCACCGAGCAGAGGAGTTGTCTTATCGTGGACTGAGTTTCAGTGAGATTGTGCATAAATTTTCAATCGCTATTGCAGAAAATCGAAGGGAAAGAGAAATCCCACCCCCTAGAAATCTTGGGCAATTATTAGTTTTGACTATCCATGGATCAAAGGGATTGGAGTTTGAAAATGTCATTTTGCTCGATTTCCCAGAAAAGCCTCAGCGTGCAGCCAATGCGCCTTTGCTATTTTGGGATAGAAATCAAGGAGCTTATTTTTCAAAAAGAGATTTGGACGGAGAGAGAATGCCGCAAGATCCACAAGAAAATATTTTGAGGAAGGAAGAGAATAAAAAGAACTTAGCTGAAAGTATGCGATTATTTTATGTGGCCTTGACTCGCGCAAAAGAGAGGCTCGTTTTAATAATGCCTAAGTCTAATGAAAATATTGAGTTGGAAAATAAATCAGGAGAAAAAAATGTCTACACTCAGGACTTTTGGAGAGGATGGATCGAAGAAGTATGCTAAAGCGTTCTCGCCACAGTGTTACGGAGTGGAACTTACTTTCACAATGTCCCAGAGCCTATGAGTGGACTTATATTCGTCCAAAAACTTTATTTAACAATAATGTAAAAAATTCTAATCATACATCCAAGCCCAGCTCTGTAGAGTCTCGTGAGCTGGGCACTGAAGTACACCGGTGTTTGGAGCTAGGAGATGAGGAAGGGCTTAGGAAATTAGACATTCAGTCAGAATCGGTTTTGGAATGGATGCACACCTCTCCCCTCATGAAGCAGGCTGGTCGTGGTCGCGAGGTCTGGACAGAGCTTGCTTTTGAAGTGCCACTCTCTGATGAAGTTCTGGTGGGTTCCATCGATCGATTGGTTTGTGAAAATGGCCGTTATCAGATCATTGATTTTAAGGTGATGGCAAAAGAAAAATCAGATGCAGAATTGATAAAAACTTACCAAACACAGCTTTTTCTTTATGCAGAGGCATTGAGCATTCTTGAGCCTCAGGCTAAAAATAATACTGAAATTTGGATTGTCGTGATCACCACAAATGGAGTTCGGCCAAAAGAAGTTCTGGAGGTAAGGCTCCCGGTATCCGAACAAAGTGTGTCAGAAAAAAGTATAAGTGAAGATATGATCGGTGCTTCAAACCAGATTATTCTGGGCAAACAGGGGCAGCCAAAGCCGAGCTTTCGCTGTAGGTACTGTAGCTTTCAGTCCATATGTGAAGAGGGTAGGGCATTTTTCACTTCTTCTCCCACTTCGCCAGGAGAAGTAAACTAAACTGTTCTAGTTGAATCACTTCAGCCAGATGAAGTAAAAATAGGTGTACCCGGTCAGTTTTAAGTGGATTGAGTAGGAATTTAAGGAGTTAAAAAAGAGGGTCCCAGTTACGCGGGTACTCCTCCTTGAGGTCATCGCGTAGCTTCCTGCTACGCTCTTATAGCGTAACTGGGACCCTCTTTTTTAACTCCTTAAATTCCTACTCAATCCACTTAAAACTGACCGGGTACAAAAAGATTGACTGATGCATATTAATAATGCATACTAGTCTGCATGAGAACAACACTTAACCTAAAAGATGATTTGGTGAAACAAGCTAGGGAAATGACGGGTATACAGGAAAAAACTGCTCTGGTACACAGGGGGCTTGAGGCTCTCATCCAGGAAGGAGCTGCTCGCAGGTTGATGAAATTTAGAGGCATTGATCCAAATGCAACAGCGGCTCCACGCAAGAAATACATTAATAAATGAAGACTATTGTTGATTCGTCTGTTTGGATTGATTACTTTAGAGGGGGTGCTGAGGAGCTTGACGTTCTTTTATCTCAAAAGAATGTATTGACTCATTCTGCCGTGATTGGCGAGCTTTCTTGTGGAAATATTCCAAAAAGGAATGAATTTTTAGGAAATATCAAAACTATGCCAAAGGTCAAAGAGGCTAGTGTTGATGAGATTCTTAACCTCATTGAAGACAAAAAGCTTTACGGAAAAGGGCTGAGTATAACAGACGTTCAAATCCTCGCTTCTGCTCTCTTATCAGATGCGGGTGTTCTGACTCGTGATCGGGCCATGCTTTCAGCAATCAAAAGTCTTGGTCTAAATTCTTAAGAATATCTTTCCTGAAATCTATTGAAATCTGGCGCGCTCACAGGCCAAAAGATACTGAACAATTATGCACCTATTATGAGCAGCTTAGTTTCCTCTCACAAAAACGCGCTCTAATCCCCACTTCGAGTCATCTTTTCTTGCTACTGCAATGAGTTTCTCTCCCTCATAAATCGCTAAGCACTGATCAAGGCCAATGGGATTTTTCAAACTGGGATTAGGTTCAGAACGTTTGAGGACATGCAATAATACACTTTGTTTTCCCTGAAAAAGAGCGGCTGTCTCACTGGATGTCACTTGCACGGAGTCATAGCCTTCTAGAAGTTTATCAAAAGGAATCCAGCATGGAAGTTCAGTCCAGGCTTTTCCTTCTTTCATAGCTTGCGTAATTTGTTCACAATTCCAGGCATTCTCTAGCTGAAACCCGCCAATGGCTGTTCTAGAGAGAGACTCCAGCATCCCCACTGAGCCCAAAAGTTTTGCAAAATCTTGGGAGAGCGTTCTGACATAAGTTCCAGAGCTACAGACCAGGCGAAAATGGGCTCTTGGTTTTTCGTAGCTGAGAATTTCAAATCGATAAAGTTGACAGATTTTCGGGTCGCGATCAATTTCTATTCCAGCTCGCGCAAGTTCGTACAGAGGCTTCCCATCCACTTTTTTTGCCGAATGCATCGGTGGAGTTTGAGAGTATGCTTGCTTGGTAAGAGCGGTGGCTAGTTTTTGCAATTGCTCCAATGATTCTGGGATAGAGTCTGAAGTCTCAGAGATCGGAGCGGTCGGATCCCCTGGAACTGTGGTCTGCCCAAAGAGAATAACCCCTTCATAGGTTTTCGTTGCACCTAAAAAATAGCGGGCGAGTTTGACTCCCTTTCCAACACAGACAGTGAGAAGTCCAGTTGCAAACGGATCTAAAGTTCCACCGTGCCCAAGCTTTGGAAATTCTTTGCGCTTAAGCCCGCATGTGGTGCTGAGCTCGTCTTGTAAAATTTTTATAATTCCAAAAGAGCTGACGCCGGCGTGCTTATTGATGAGCAAGAGCCCATCTTTGAAATCAATAAATTCTCTCATACCGACTCTCTTTTAGTGGATTCAGTTGCAGCTTTTTCTAAATTTTCTTCTTGAACGGGCTTAGTCTCATTCATTTTTTTCAAAAGTTCAAAAACACGATTTGCGTTTTCGAGGCCTTTGTCTTCTTTAAAAATCAATTGAGGTATAAATCTCACACTCAGTGCTTTAGCCAAGTGCCTCCTCAAAAGACCAGACGCAGAAGCGAGCCCTTCAAGACATTTTTTCATTTTTAGAGAAGACTTCTGATCACCGCCCTCCAAAATGCCCCCCAGTAAAGTGACGTAGATGGTAGCTACACTTCCATCGTTATTGATTTCTACCGCTGTAAAAGTTACAGCAGGGATGCGTGGATCTTTGACCTGTCTGGGTACTTCACAAGAAAGTTCTCTTTGAATGGCTGATTGAAGTCTAGCTTTTCTATGGGACTGCATAAAACACCATACTACAGTTCTGGGCTCACCATCTCAATTTGATAAGCTTCGATGATATCTCCGGTTTTGAGATCGTTATAGTTTTCGATTCCGATTCCACACTCGAACCCTGTGGCGACTTCTTTGGCATCATCTTTGAAGCGTTTCAATGAAGACATTTTTCCATCATAAATAATTCTGCTCTCTCGGAGGAGACGAACATGAGCACCACGGAGTATTTTTCCATCAACGACTGAGCAACCCGCAATGGTTCCACCCTTCGGCACAGCGAAAGTCTGTCTGATTTCGGCACGGCCGAGGAATTTTTCAACTTTCTTCTTATCCAAAAGCCCTGTCATGGCTTTTTTCACATCATCTATGAGCTCATAAATAATAGAATAAGATTTGATCTCCACATGCTGGGCTTCAGCAAGCAGTCTGGCTTTAGTCTCAGGCCTGACGCCAAATCCAATAATAATCGCATTAGAGGCACTGGCCAAAAGAACATCAGTTTCAGTCACTGCTCCAACGCTCGAAAAAATAACTTTGACTTTTACTTTGTCAGTGGCTGTTTTTTCTAAGCTTTCTTTGATTGCTTCGAGTGAACCAAATACATCCGCTTTGAGAACTACACTGAGTTCTTTGATCGTTCCAGTTTGTACTTTTGCAAAAAGAGCTTCCAAAGACATTTTTCCCTGCGAAGCTAGACTTTCTTTTTCCTTTTGAGAATTTGTTCGATTCTCAATCACTTTTCGTGCACCGACTTCGGTTTCAGTGACTGCAAAAGGATCCCCAGCACTGGGCAGGGATTCGAAACCCAAGATCTCTACAGCAATTCCTGGCCCAGCTGTTTTGATGGATTTTCCTTTGTCATCCATCATGGCTTTGAGCTTTCCAAAAGATTTTCCAGCCACTAGGCAATCTCCTGTTTTAAGAGTTCCTCGTTTCACCAATACAGAGACGACCGGACCTCGTCCTTTTTCTAAGCGAGTTTCTAACACGATTCCACTCGCTCGAGTTTCAGGGTTTGCTTTCAGGTCTAAAATCTCAGCCTGGAGTAAAATCGACTCTAAGAGTTTATCCAGATTTGTCTTTTGGATGGCTGAAACAGGAACAAAGAGGGTCTGGCCTCCCCAGTCTTCTGCGAGCAAGTTCAGTTCAGCTAAGCCCTGTTTTATTTTCTCTGGATTAGCTCCCTGCTTGTCGATCTTATTGACAGCCACGATGATGGGAACTTGTGCTGCCTGAGCATGGCTAATGGCCTCTCGAGTTTGTGGCATGACTCCATCATCGGCAGCTACCACTAAGACAACGAGATCAGTGACATTGGCCCCCCTGGCTCGCATCGAAGTAAATGCTTCGTGGCCTGGAGTATCAATAAAGGTGATTTGCTTCCCATTTTTCTCAACCGTGTAGGCTCCAATGTGTTGAGTGATTCCGCCGGCCTCACCTGCTGCCACTTGAGTTTCGCGAATTGCATCTAATAGAGAGGTTTTTCCATGGTCGACATGTCCCATGATGGTGACAATGGGGGGCCTGGGCTTGAGTTGTTCTGGAGTGTCTTCTGCGGATTTGAGAAGTGCGTCCTCATTGAAAGCGATGTTTTTGACTTCGAATTGAAACTCTGTAGCCACCAGTGAAGCGGTGTCAAAATCTAAAGACTGTTGAATCGTAGTCATCTGCCCCAAGCTCATCAGTTTTTTCAGAACGTCCGTAGCTTTGACATTGAGTTGATTAGCTAGGTCTTGAACGCTAATGGCCTCTTGCATTTCGACCACTCTTTTTATGGCTTTAGCAACTGTTTTTTGAGTATGTTTCAAAACTTTTCCAACTGGGATTTTTTTCTTTTTTGGCAAGAAAACCATCTCTTTTTTACGATAATCTGCAAAGCGAACGTCTTCTGGTGCGATGTCAAACTCTCGTCCACCCCCTCGCTTTTTAGCAGATTCTTCCTCGACCATTTGATCGAGGTTTTCCTTCGTCATTTTGATGATTCTAAAACCATCTTTATCTTGATGAGTGGTCGTTCCTTTGACATTGGTTTTGGCGCTCGTTGCAGCCGTTGCAGGAGCTGCGGCTTTGATCACATTGGGGCGGATGGGCTGAGCGGGCTCGACAATTTTTAGAATGCTTCTTCTTGGTGCCACCGGACGTGGAGTGAGTACGATCGGACTGCGAGCTTGCTTTGTCTCGGGCTCGAGGTTCACAGTTTCAGCTGTTTTTTGAATTTCAGGGTTCGTTTCTTCTTGTAAGACTTCACTCTTTTCTTGTGTGACCACCTGAGCTTGCTCTTCGAAAGAAATTTCTTGTGCAGTCTCAAGTGAGAATTCTTCTTGAGTAGGAGGAGGCTGAGAAGCAGCAGTAGAAACAGTTTCTCCATCGGCGTGTGGCTCTCCGTGAACTTCTCCTTCGAGGTCAGTAGCTTTTGCTCGCCTCCTGATAATTGTAGATTGTGATTTTTTATCAGGACTTATTTCTGTTGCAGGGGCTGTAGCAGCGGTGGTTTCAGAAGGAGTTGCAGCCT
>JAHFAB010000347.1 GCA_023250795.1 Bacteriovoracaceae bacterium | reverse complement strand
GACAGTTCGATCTCTCAAAAGTGGGCAGGCATGTAAAAACGAAATAAAACCTTCATCGGTAAAACAAAAACGATCATAGATTTCATCACTAAAAATCCACACACCGGGAAACTGTGCGAGAATTTTTTCTAATTCGACAAATTCTTGACGGCTATAGACAGCTCCTGTCGGATTAGAGGGGGAGTTTAGAACCAAAATTTTTGTTTTTTCAGTGAGAGAGTTTTTTAGTTCGTGTGGAGTTAGTTTGAAATCATTTTCAAACTTTGTAGGAATGATTTTAGGAACTCCCCCACAAAGTTTGACCATCTCTGGATAACTGAGCCAGTAGGGTGAAGGAATGACAGCTTCGTCACCTGGATTGAGTAAAGCCAGAAATCCATTAAAAAGCGCTTGTTTCCCCCCATTAGTAATCAACACATTTTCAGATTTCCAGGGCGCTGTCTCAGCGAGAAGCGGTTGCTGTAAATTAGTTTTATGTGCAACTAAAGCCCTTAATTCGGATATCCCTCCAACCGGGGCATACTTAGATCGATTAGCTTGCACTGCTTCGAAAACTGCTTGCTTAGAATCTTCTGGAACATGAAAGTCAGATTCTCCAGCTGTCAGATTGATTACATCGAATCCTTGAGACTTGAGTGTCTGAACCAAAGCATTGAGTTTGAGGGTTGCACTTTCTGAAACACCCTCTAACCGTTTTGAGAAGACTGAATTCATAATTTTCCTTTTATATTTATATCGTTATTTTTTTGGTTGTAATTTTTTTTGCAATCGATTGACCACCTGTTTTGGAACATAAGAAGAGATATCTCCTCCATAATGAAAAAGTTCTTTGATCATACTTGAGCTCACAAAGAATAGATTTTGAGCCGTCATCATAAAGAGAGTCTCAACTTCTGGGTTTAATTCTTTATTCATACTTGCCATCATGAACTCATATTCAAAATCGCTAGCAGCTCTCAAACCTCGAATCACGGCCGAAATTTTGTGTTTTTCAGCATAATCCATAATCAGACCTGGCCACACATCGACTGTGACATTTTTTCGATTTACGGTCACCTCTCTGATCAATTCAACTCTTTCATCTGTAGAAAAAAGTGGATTTTTCTGTTCTGTCCCAGCAACCACTAAAATCACTTCCGAAAAAAGAGCGATACTGCGATCTAAAATATCCAAATGGCCATTGGTGATGGGATCAAAAGATCCAGGGTAAATTGCCTTGAGCGATTTGCGTTGCATAAAACCTTCTCGTTAGCACTCTTTCACAAGTGCACCGTCATTTTTTAAATAAGTTGTTAGTACACTATCACCATATGATTTCTCTCTGATTTTGACAAGAAATGGAAGGGGCTGGTCAAGCGGTGACTCAATTGATTTCTGTTTCCCCCACTCTAGACAAAAGACACCCTGATCTCTGAGTAAATTCTCCCAGGAAATGAGTCTAAACAGTTTTCTTTCCCAACCCTCAGCGTAGGGAGGATCTGCTAAAACAATATCAAAAGGACCGTACTGATCTAGAATTTTCATAGCTCTCTCAATGGGTTCTGGGATCAGAAAAATCTGCGAAGCGCCCACCCCCAGTTCTTTTGCATTTTTCTGGATGAGTTTGACATTTTGTTTAGATTTTTCGACAAAAACTACCTGCGCAGCGCCCCAAGACAATGCCTCGAATCCCAAAGCTCCAGAACCAGAAAAAAGATCGATTACCTTAGCATCTACGATGCGGTTTTGAAGAGAATTGAAAAGCGCTTGTCTTAACTTAGATAAAGTGGGGCGCGTTTGATCGCCCGAAGGAACGAACAACCCTCTTCCTTTGAACTGTCCTCCTGTAATTCGAACCATACAGGAGTACTATAATCGAGTTTAAGAAGCTTTGCGATAAGAGTTGCGTTGAAATGGAACTTTAAACTCCATCCCATCTGCTAACTGTATTTTGAGTGTTTCATCTAAAACACTCAGAGTCACTGCCTGATCGGAAAACTCATACTTGAGCTGGAGAGACATCTTACCACTGAGAGTCATGGTGAGCATCCCCTCCGTCGTTTTCCCTTTTTGAATGGGGATGACATCTGCTGTTCTCGTATGACTTCCTTCTAATTCGTGAATCATTTCTGAAGCAGACTCGTTTTCGATTTCACTCATCAGAGAGTCCGCTGTACTTTCTGGCGTACTTTCAACCACACTCTCTGGAGAGGTTTCTGGTATATTTTCCATAGGATTCTCTATTTCTGAGGTATTGGTTGGAGGAGGATTTGGCACCGCTGCCAGCTTTGCCTTTGGAGCTTCAGTAATATTTTGCTTCAGGCTTTCGATCTCATTCATGATTTCCTGAATTTCATCCTTCGTCTCTGCTTCCACCTGAGATATTTTAGGGTCAGCGCTCATAAAACCTCCTTAACAATTTACCCATCGGTATAACATGTGAGAAAGATGAGAAAAATTTTACTTTTATTTTTTGCGCACATTACCTAGCTGCGTCATGAGTTTTTTCTCGCCAAACGAAAACAAAAATTGCTATCAGTATACCTTCGTTGCGAGGGGAGATACTTCTTTACACCAAAGCATGGAACAACTCGAATTAACACCATTTCTGACGAAGCAACCTCTGGCTCAGACTACAACTTTGCCACTGGATCCTCCGCCCCACCCCTATCGAAACGCCAGTGTTTTGGCTCCTCTTCCACCCTATGTTCCGACTCTGATAGCCATTTCTGGACAAATTAGACAGGAGTTAGAATCCAACTTGACCAAGCTGCTTTCTCTCAATCCAGGGAGAAGAGAAGCAATTGCTAATTATCTCTATAGATTGGCTGGAATCAATCCTTTCACTCAAGCTTCAGTCAAAGGAGGAGCTGAAAACTTACTCAAATGGATGGATCAAGTTCAAACTCCTGCGCATGAAAATGCAATGAAAACTTTTTTTGAAGAAGTAGCCCTCTTTGCACTAGGACAAATTATTGTTCTAAAAGCATGGTCCGATCGAGGGGTACGTCCACTCAAACAGGAAGATCTGGGGAGACTCAACTGGGCTTTGAGTTCAGCGCTCAAACCATTCAT
>JAHFAB010000021.1:6860-12070 GCA_023250795.1 Bacteriovoracaceae bacterium | reverse complement strand
CAAAGCATCCCTTTGACGTGGTGAGTAACCCTGAGTTTCTCAAGGAAGGATCTGCAATTGATGATTTTCTAAAGCCTGATCGAGTGGTAATTGGGACTGCTAAAAAAGAAGTTTTTGAAAAAATGTCTGAGCTCTATGCCCCATTCCTGAGACAGGGCAATCCGATCTTGTGGATGGATCCGATTTCAGCAGAGATGACAAAATATGCTTGTAATTCTTTTTTGGCAACTCGCATTAGTTTTATGAATGAGCTTGCGCTTTTGTGCGACAAAGTGGGAGGTGATATCGAAGAAATTCGGAGAGGGATGAGTACTGATGTGAGAATTGGTAAGCATTTCCTCTATGCCGGAGCGGGTTATGGGGGTTCATGTTTTCCAAAAGATATCCAAGCTATGATTTCAACTGCGAAGCAAAACGATATTCCAATGGAAATTGTTTCTGCGACAGAATCGGTCAATGAAAAGCAAAAAAAGCATATGGTCACGCTTGTAAAAAGGCATTTTTCTTCACGATTAGAGGGAAAAACATTTGCCCTTTGGGGCCTTGCTTTCAAACCTAATACAGATGATATGCGTGAAGCGCCGTCCCTCAGTATTATTGATTTACTTTTAAAAGAAAAAGCGAAAATCAAAGCGTTCGATCCAGTGGCGGTTGAAAATACGAAGAAAATCTTGGGGGATAAAATTCAATACTGTTCTAATCCCTATCAAACTTTAGAGGGCGCGGATGCACTTATTGTCGTCACTGAGTGGAATGAGTTTAGAAACCCCGATTTTTCTAAAATCAAATCAACTCTAAAAAATCCCGTGATTTTTGATGGAAGAAATCTCTATCATCCAAAAGAACTGAAAGAAAAGGGGTTTGCCTATTATGGCATTGGGAGGAGGAGTTAGTAGATCGGCTTTACTTCTTTAGGTCACCCCCGACAGCTTGAAGTGGTTTTTGACTCTGTCCATCCGTCACCCACAACGCTGCACTGAAGGACTTTGCAAGTTCTCTTAGAGGCGGGATTAATTCGATGACTGCTGTGTATTCAGCTTTCTCGAATTTCATTTTCTGTTGAACAAGAGAGAGTACCACGAATTCATGTCGTAGTAATTTCCCAGAGTTTTCTCCTGCGTTTACTTTACTTTCTAATCCATTGCCCAAGAGAGCTCCGTAGATGCGTACTGTTGCTAAGGCCTTGACTGGTTTAAACTTAGCATAAAATGTATATTTGCCCGTTTCTCGTGCCGAGAGAATCCCCACTTTATCGGTTTCTTGTCCGTTCGATGGTATAGAATTACCAAAAGGACGCCATTCTAAGCCATCCAAAACAAATCCTGGAGTGTAAACGCTCGACTTGAGCCACTCATTTGCATAAGCATTTTGACGGTCGGTAAAAATAGACTTAGAGAGACGGTCGATCCATCCTAAACGGTTCCAATAATCCACATGAAACTCGATGGGAACAAACTGTTTCCACAGATTTGGATTTTCTCTTAATGCTGACAACCAGGCATCAGCTTTGGGGCAGCTACTACATCCCTCAGAGCTAAAAAGTTCAATAAGGTGAGTACGACTCTCTGCACTCGTAAATTCAATGACATCATCAGAGTTGGAGTATTTTATGGTTGTTTGGATGTATATAAAAATAACAAATAAAAGAACTCTTTTTTTTATCATAGATTTGACCCGAATTTTGTTTGCACAGGAAGAGCAAATTGCGGAACATTTAGTGCACATATGATCATGAGTTGGGTTTTCATAATGCTTTTTCTTGTAAAAATTTCTGAACTGCTCTTGCAGCAAGAGACCAACGTTGGTTCTGGTTGTGAAAGCTCTCCCAGGTTTTTAGGAAGATGTAAAAGCTGCCAAACACGGCATAAATAAGAATTCGTATAATAAGCGGGCCATCTTTACCTGGATCAACACCTGGAAGGAGAATCAGTGAGATGACCAGAAGCATGTTTTGCTGAATTGGAAAGTAGCGGTTTCTTTCGGCATGAAGCTGCATCAAAGAGCGTAATAGACCTAAAACCGGGGGTGTAAGTTCCTCAAGAACTGGGATTTTTATATTTTCAACAAACCCTGGCTCTCGCTGATGAAAATATCTTTTGACCAATGATTCAATCGCAAAGAGTAAAATCGCACCCACTATAAACTGGAAAACGAGCTCGTACATCCAATAATGAACTATGATCAATACGCTAACAAATCCTAAGCCGCCTAACAAGCTTGACATTATGTTTGAGATATAGGGTGTTTTCGAAGTCGAAGCGTAGGTGTGCCGATTAATCAAGTCGCGAATTTCACCCAAATCAGCCCATTTTGAAAAATCACTCAAGAGAAGCCCCCAGGGTGATTATAATATGATCAATCCCCGTTCACAAGTCACTCTTTTTTCTTGTTTAAGTATTGTGAGTTTTTCGTCGTTTGCAGGTGTGAAAATCCGCCTGGGGTGCCAAACATGAAATTGCAACGCAAGACCTTTCATTGATTTGATCCGGTAGCCTAGGTTTTGGAGACGAAGTTCTACATCAGTGTCTTCGCGGCCATAACCCTCATAAGATTCGTCAAATCCATTAATTTCTTGCATGGCTTCTTTAGAGATTGAAAAATTAGATCCAAGTAGATCGGGTACTCGATCCATTTTTAATAAACACCTTACCCAGTTCCAAGAAATACGCACAGACCTCTGCAGATTTTTTGTTTCTCCTCGCAATCCACTTAAGATCAGTTCGTGCTTTGGAAAATCAAAATATCCTGCACTGATTTGTTCTGGGGTTAGTTTCCCGCTTATGGTTTTACTCAGATCCACTCTTCTGCCTGCAAGGTAGCGCCCAGTTTCTTGAGATCTGATGTGGTCTAAAATGAACTTTTTATGTGGGATGCAGTCTCCATCTAAAAAGACGAGAATTTCCCCACGCGCTTGGCGAATCGCTTCGTTTAAAATTTTACATTTTCGAAACCCACGGTGTTCTTGCCAAAGGTGTTTTGCGGGGATTTGTGAAGTACTGATGAAATTTTCGATCAGACGACGGGTTTCTAATCCCGACCCATCATCACAAATAATAATTTCAAAATCTCTTGCGGTTTGTCTTTTTAAACCAGCCAAGACGAGCGAAAGGTGATGGGGAAGTTCAAAGGTAGTCAATAGGAGGCTGGCTTTGGGAGGAGAGATAGAATGTTTTTGATTATAATAAGCCATATGATTAATTTTGTTTCAACGTTTTATTTTTTAATAATCGATAACTTTTATATTCAAAAAAGCGATGCCCAGTAAAACTTTCTATAGCGTTTAAAAAAAGTTTTTTCAGGTCTCTAGGCTTCCAAGCCAAGCGTTCTTTTTTATAATCCCAAGTTCTATTTCCATTTTTGACTCTGTTATACATCACTTTTGGATGTGTACCGTTAAAGGGTTTTAAGCCTAGGATTCTTTTGTATTTGTAATTATCACCTGTTCCTGGACCATTCCCATGATAAAGCTGATCAAAGAATAAAGTCTTTTCTTTCATGACTTCGGGTGGGCGGACCCAACCGTAATGGAAAACTCTAGCCTTTGTGTGAGTGACTTTGAGTTTGTTCCCGTTTCTTTTTCGAAAGCTCTGCGCATCTCCTATGCTTCTGATTTCAGAAGATCTTCTCACAACACGGACTTCTCTCCGATATGAACTTCTTGAATATTGCACAACATCAAATGAGCCATAAAAATGAGTATAGTCAAAAAGCAGGCCCTCGATTTCAGGGCGAAAATGGGCGGTTTTTAAGGCCTCTCTAATGAGGCCGTAATCTTCTTCGTGCAAGACCTCATCTGCTTGCAAATAGAAACACCAATCTCCAGTACATCGGTCAAGAGCTAGGTTTGTTTGTTCTGATAAAATACAGCCACCTTTTTTTTTCTCTGGGTTGTCTAGCGGCCATTTGTTTTTAAACCAATGGGTTTTCCCTTTGCCTTCTGTTTGTGCAAAGGTTTCAATTTTTTCTAAAGTGTTATCATAACTATTTGGATAGTCATTTGGAGAGCTCTCCCCAACATTAATCACGAGTTCGTCTACCAGGGGCAAAAGTGATCGAAGTGATTCTATAAATGGGTAATCGAATTTTGTACCATTTCTAATCAAAGTGAATCCAGAAATTTTCATTTTCTATCCCGTTTCCGTTCCTCTGTTTTCAGTTCCTGAGAAAATCTCCAAATCTTAATGTGCCGAACTACACGCGAGATCCCTTCCAAAAGTGAAATGATAAAACCATGCACCCCATCTTTGTAAGCACCGTAGTAAAAATAATTTTTCAAAAACATGGCTGGAAAGGCAGTGATTAACCTAAAGGCATTTGTTCTTTGCCCCTGAGCAACTCTATCTCTTGCTTCAATCGTTGTATAGCGGTTCATTTTTTCTAAAAAATGTTCTGGATTGAAGTCTGGAGAGTGCAGTATCGGTTCATGAATTTTATCTGGATTGGATTGAAACAACGGATATTCGTGGATATCGTTTTTATAGGTGACCCCTTCTCTATGAAAAAAACGATCCTGGTAACTGGGGTTCCAAATTCCGTAGCGAATAGGCTTTCCAAGAAAGTACTCCACACGATGAACTTTATAGGCGCGGTGAGGTGGGGTTTGGTCATTATCAAAAAAACTTTTAATTTTACTTTCCAGTTCATTTGAACACATTTCGTCTGCATCCATAACTAAAAGCCAATCATTTTTAGCCTGGTTCAGAGCATACATGCGTTGGTCGCGAAACCCAGTCCATTGTCTCTTGAGGACTTTGGTTTTTCCAGCCCAAGGAAGTGCAGGGTTTTCGCAAATTTTGACTGTTTCATCCGAGCTGAAAGCGTCCACCACTATAATTTCGTCAACCCAAGTGAGAGAGTTTAAGCAGCGAGAAACTTTTTTTTCTTCATTTTTCGTGATGATTATGGCGGATACTGGTATTTTATTCATGTTGACCTAGCTACCTTTAAACATGCTTTCATTACTTCTTCTACACTGATCTGCTTCATACATTTATGGGCCTCTTTTGTGCAATCATATAAACCACACCAGGGTGGCAACCCTGGCATTGCATCTTTTCTACAAGAAAGACCCTCAATAAAGAAATAGGGGTGTTGCTCTCTTGGGTAGGGGTGCCATTCGAACGGGTCTTCTGGTCCAAATAAGGTCACGGTAGGGCAATGGACTGCGGCTGCGAGGTGCTTGGGGCCAGAGTCATTACCCAAGAAAACAT
>JAHFAB010000021.1:0-6850 GCA_023250795.1 Bacteriovoracaceae bacterium | reverse complement strand
CAGGAGAGCAGCTAAAGACCTAAGAGAAAGATCGGTTTGACAGATGATTCGAGATCGGTCGTCCTTTTGAAGGAAGAGGTGATCCACTGTTTTTCGAAAAAGGTCAGATTTTATTTGATCTTCTGGGCCTAATATAGAAATGACTGATCCCCCTGTTTCATGGCTCCAGCGCACGGCAAGCTCAGCAAATCGCACCAATGGCCATGTTTTAGTAGGGCGGCTCGCCCCCATTCCTAATGCCAAAACGGGGTGCGGTAAATGAGAGTCACTGAGCCAACTCTGTGCTGTTTTTCTTTCTTCTTCTTTTAAAAAAATTTTAGGAAGGATTCCCTTTTGTATTTCTAGTCCAAGCGCTCTTACTCCATCCATATCTCGCTCAATGATGGGCTTTAGCGTCCCTTTACCTGGGATTTGTACTGTAGAAAACCGATTGGAATTTTGATGTCCATGAAAATGAACTGATCGAACTTTTGCTTTTGTCAAGAGTGAGAGAAGCGCGCTCGATGGACTGGCGTGAAAACAGATGACTGTATCAAACTTCTCTTTCTTTAGGGGAGGTACGAATTTTAAGAGTTCTTTAGCTCTGAGTAGCTTGTTTCTAGATCGATGGTATTTCCATATTTTTTTTACGCCTGGGAAATTTTCTAAAAGAGGTGACCAGCTTTCCATGACAGCAAGATGAATTTCCGCCTTTGGAAATATGCGATGAATTTCCTGCAGTGGGGCTGTTAATAAAACAGTGTCTCCTAGGGATCTAAACTTGATTAAAAGAATTTTCTCAGGACTAAGCAACATCCCAGGGAAGTTATCACGGAAGAGTGCTTCAGAGAAGGGTGCTTAAGGGTTGAATAAAAAAACCCCCGAATCGGTTAAACTCTTTAACTGGTCCGGGGGTTCTCAGAAAAAAATTAGAGTTATTTTAAACTCTAAACTTTGAAACACTCAAAATTAATGTGTTTCGCCGCCTGTTGCAGGGGCTTCTTCATGCTTTTCGCTTTTTTTGGCTTTTTTAGCTTTTTTGCTCATTTTTTTTGCATGGCCTTTATGGGCTTTTTCCATTTTTGGAGCTGCTTCTGGTGCTGCTGTTTCATCGGCAAATACAGAAACTGCGGAAAGGGCAAATAATGCAACAATTGCTAATGCTAATTTTTTCATGACTCATACTCCTCGGTTAATAGGTAAGAGAAATTTCCCACCTTTATTTAGAGATCCACTACCAGTAAGACTCACGTCTGGGCAAGGAGAAAAACTTTTTTTCCCCTTGGGTTTCAACAGGTTGTAGAATTATGAAACAGTGTAGCTTTTTGCGTCATTCCTTGGGCTGGGTGGGGCAGACCTAAAACTTAGAATTAAAAGTATAAATGTGCTGAACTTCTATGTGTTGGAATCTCAAATGTTTCAGCTTCATTGCCGAGAGCTGTAATATCAGTTTGGTTTGTTGGTTCTTGTCTTGAAATCGAATTTTTTTAATTTCACCTAATATAAACGATTGCATTTCTGTGGGATGGAAACAAAAGCCTTTTGAAAATTCGAACCTACCTTTGAACGGGATCAGTCTTGCCTCAAAAATATCTCCACGTGTAAAGCCACTTTTCATCTCAACGTTGTCTACTGTATAGGATTTTTTAGAAAATAAATCTGAAACCACAAGCCCTTTTTTCATAAAGGTTAAACGCTTGAGGCAAAACATAGAGTGAATGGTGGAACAAAAATCTTTATAAATATTGAGTTCTTCATTATTAAAACGGTCTTTGTTTTTTCTAAAATAGAGTTTTATGGGTGGAAGATCCACGTTTGGAAGGTCTCGGTCAAAGAGATACCAATCCATAAAAACACACATTCTTTGTTCGAATTCTGCATCGTCTTCGTAAACAATTCCTGCTTTTGTAAAATATTCCTGTTTGGCATTATAAACCTCACGAAAATATTCTCCTGTAATAAATTCTTCGATGACGGGATCTAGGTATTTTTGATACATTTCTTATTTCCGTGATGTTTTCATGAGTTCAATAAATTTTTTAAAAATAGATGCAGAATCATGGGGTCCTGGGCATGCCTCTGGATGATATTGTACAGAAAAAGCACCGAGTTCGGCAACACTCAATCCTTCGACAGTTCGATCGTTTAAGTTCGTGTGAGTGACCACTACTCCCTTTGGAAGTGAGTTTCCATCAACAGAATAACCATGATTATGCGAGCTGATTTCAACTTTTCTGTTTAAACTGTCGAATACAGGTTGGTTCCCTCCTCTGTGTCCAAACTTAAGCTTATAAGTTTTCCCCCCAAGAGCGAGAGCAAGGATTTGGTGACCCATACAGACGCCAAAAACAGGGACTTTTCCTAAAAGACCCTGCACAGTTTTCACTGCGTATGGAGCAGCAGTTGGATCTCCAGGACCATTGGATAAAAATACGCCATCTGGATTTTTAGACAAAATATCTGTAGAGGTGGTTTTTGCAGAAACTACTTCTATGGAACAACCGAGTTCTTCTAGTGATCGCAGTAAGTTCCACTTTATTCCGAAGTCCATGGCAACAACATGAAATTTATTTTTTTTCTGAGTAGGTTGGATGGGCCAACTATACGGTTTTTTTGCTGTCACTTCCTGAATGAGATCTCTTCCCTCAAAGAGTGGTAGCTCTGAAAAAAGTGCAGACGCTAGATCTTCTTCTGTTTTAGGTAAAATAAGCCCCCGAGCGACACCATGTGTTCTCAAAAAAAGAGTCAGTGCACGTGTGTCAATACCTGACAGTCCAGGCGTTTGATTTAACTTTAGGTATTCGTCTAATGCGTCCTTTGATCTCCAGTTCGAAGGGCTTTGACACAAATCATGAACGATAAAACCAGAGCACCAAATCCGAGAGCTTTCTATATCCTCGGAGTTCACGCCGGTATTTCCTACATGAGGAGTAGTCATAGAAATCATTTGGCCGTAATAAGACGGATCTGTAAGTATTTCTTGATAGCCCGTCATAGAAGTATTAAAAACAACCTCACCATAACCAAAATCTATTTTTTTTCGAATCTGATTTGCAGAAGTCAGGGCTCCAAATAAAAACCCGGAAAAAGTCTTTCGAGCTTTATCGTTAGGATCTTCGAGAATGAGTACACCAGGGGTTTGCATTATTTATACTTCTCCAAAAACGATTTTTCCACCGAGCAGAGTTGCTTTGATTCGGCCCCGAAACTTTCTACCAATAAAGGGTGAGTTTTTGCTTTTCGATAAAACCTGATCTTCTTTGTACACCCAAATCTCATTGGGGTCTAATAGAGTGATGTCTGCTACGGTCCCTTTTTTTAGAGTGCCATGAGGGATGCCTAGAAATTTTGCTGGGGAAAGAGTCATGGATTCTACCCATCGTTTGGAAGAAATCGTTTTGTTATGAACCAGTGCAAGTGTTACTGAAACAGCTGTTTGCAGGCCTGTAATCCCATTTGCGGCTTGATCAAATTCTAGAGCTTTGTCGTTGATGCTATGAGGGGCGTGATCTGTTGCAATCATATCAATATATCCTCGTGCTAGACCTTCATGTAAGGCTTCGACATCTTTTTCGCTGCGTAGCGGTGGGGCCATTTTATAGTGAGTGCTATAATCTCTAAGTGATTGATCTGTCAAAGTGAGGTGATGGGGAGTCACTTCTGCTGTCACCGGGAGGCCTGCTTCTTTTGCGCGGATGACATGATCAAGCGCTACTTTTGTCGATAGATGAGCGATGTGTATGGGGGAGCGGGTCAGGCGGCAAAGCGCAATATCACGAGCCACTAATATTTCTTCTGCAGCAGCAGGGTTGCCTCTTAGGCCGAGCTCTGTTGAGAGAGGGCCTTCGTTCATCATTCCTAGGCCAACGAGGTTGGAATCTTCTGCATGGCTAATGACCGCAATTCCGAAAGCTTTCGAATATTCCATCGCTTTTCTCATGAGATAAGAGTTCATGACCGTCATTCCGTCATCACTAATGGCGCGAGCTCCTTCTTCGACCATGCCTCCAATTTCAGCGAGTTCTTCTCCTTTGAGCCCTTTACTCACAGCTCCTATAGGGAAGACTCGACAAAGTGCAGATGCTTTAGCTTTTTCACGGATAAAGGCAGTAATAGAAGCACTGTCATTGACTGGAAAAGTATTTGCCATGCATGCGATCGAAGTAAATCCTCCAGCAATAGCAGCACGCGAGCCGGTTTCTAGCGTCTCTTTATATTCGAATCCGGGTTCTCGAAGATGAACATGAATGTCTATCAATCCCGGTAAAACCCAAAAGCCCTTAGCCTCTATTATTTTCCTTACAGAGGAAACCGGAATTTTCCCTGGTTTTTCTATCGCTTTTATTTTTCCATCTTCGATGAGCAGATCTTTTTTCTCATCGAGTTTTTGAGAGGGATCAATAATTTTTCCGCCTCTAATTAGCAGTTCCATTGTTTTAATCCTTTGGGATTACATATTGAAGCTAAAACGGCCATTTTTATTAAAATTCCATTAGTCACTTGATCTAAAATCACAGAACGTGGACCATCTGCTACCTCGGAGTGAATTTCTACTCCCCTGTTGATTGGCCCAGGATGGAGAATGATAGCTTCTTTTTTGAGGAGTTTGGCTCTCTCCAAATTGATTCCCCAAAATCTAGAATATTCTGACAAAGAGGGTATTTGCATTTTGTTTTGCCTTTCCAGTTGGATTCTCAAGGCCATGACAACATCAGCATCTTTGAGTAGCGGTTCGATCCGATATGAAAAATCAACTCCTAATGATTTAGGCTCTGGTGGCAAAAGTGTAGGGGGTCCACAGACGGCGACAGAAGCACCGAGTTTGTTTAATACATAGATATTTGATCGAGCGACCCGACTGTGTGCGATGTCTCCGACGATAACTACTCTTTTTCCAGCTATTTTCCCGAGTTTTTCCTGGATTGTGTAAGCGTCTAATAGTCCTTGTGTTGGATGTTCATGAAAACCGTCGCCTGCATTAATGACGGGTAGATTGACGGTGCGAGCTAAAAATCCGGGACTTCCAGCAGAGGGATGTCGAACTACAAGACAGTGGGGGCGCATGGCTTCGATATTTTTTGCAGTATCTATGAGTGACTCGCCTTTTTGAACACTCGAAGTAGAAGTCGAAAAATTAAGAACACTTCCAGATAGTTTTCGGATAGCAATTTCAAATGAGGTGCGTGTCCGTGTGGAGTTTTCAAAAAACAAATTAACGACCGTTTGCCCTTGAAGGAGCGTGGCCATTTCTCCCTTTTCTACAACAGGTTTAAACTGACGAGCAATTAATAAGAGAGTTTCAATTTCTACCTTGCTCAGATCTTTTGCAGAAAGTAAGTGCTTAAGGTTCATAATATCCTACTAAACATACGTTTATAATCGAAAGACAACCAGATCCACTTTGCACGAGCCTTAATCGAACTGATAGGAATGATTCCCCACCCTTTTTGTTTTCGAATGTCTGGCGATTGAGTTCTGGTGTCTCCTAAAACAAAGACAGAAGCCTCAGGAATAGTGATCGGTCCAAAATCGACTAAAAGTGGGGGCTCTCTGCAAACCTGAATGGTAATACCTGGAAGTTTTTCCAAACCACAAGATGAGTGAGGGGGGGAAGTTAAAGTAAGTGGTACTCCATTGAGCACCAGACTTCCATTTTTCAATTCTATCCGGTCACCCGGAAGAGCAACTACCCGTTTGATATAATCGATCTCTAAATCGCCAGGAGGTGAAAATACAACCACTTCTCCATAGGTCGGTCTTCTTCTGAAATAAAAGGGTTGCTGACTCCAGGGAAATCGTAGGCCATATTCAAACTTTGATACAAAAATAGTGTCGCCTGGTTGGAGTGTGGGAGCCATTGTATAGGGTGTAGTCGAAGGTGTACTAGGGATGCGGTAGGCTTCTATCAAGAAGAACCGAATCAGAACCGCCAAACCAATTGCGACCCCAATGGCAAGACCATAATCTTTGAAAATTTTACCCATAATAAAATTTCTAATCCACCTTTAGGACAGCCAAAAAAGCCTCTTGGGGGATTTCGACTGTTCCAATTTGTTTCATTCTTTTTTTACCTTCTTTTTGTTTTTCTAAAAGTTTTCTTTTTCTAGAAATATCACCCCCGTAACACTTTGCGGTGACGTTTTTTCGAAGTGCAGAAATACTTTCTCTAGCTACAATTTTAGTTCCAATGGCGGCCTGTATGGCTACTTCAAACATTTGTCGGCTAATGAGTTCTTTCATTTTTTTCGCCAGTTCTCTCCCTCGATAAACAGATTTTTCTCGGTGGATAATCAGGGACAAGGCATCGACTGGCTCTCCATTGATCAAAATATCAAGCTTCACCAGTTCTGAAGGTCGATAGTCAATGAGCTCATAGTCCATTGATGCATATCCCTTAGTAATACTTTTTAGGCGGTCATAAAAATCAAAAACCATCTCATTGAGTGGCATTTGATAAACCAGCATGACTCGACCTCTTGACATGTAATCTAATTTGTTTTGGATACCTCGCCGATCATTAAGCAAAGACATCACTGCACCGACGTATTCTGCAGGCATGTGGATGGTCATTTTGATAAAAGGTTCTTCAATTTTTTCAATTTTTGTTTGATCTGGGAGTTTGGCTGGATTGTCAATCATGGATATTTCGCCATTGGTCTGAGTGACCCGATACACAACGGATGGAGCTGTTGTGATGAGTTCCAGATTGTATTCTCGCTCTAGTCTTTCTTGGACCACATCCATGTGTAAAAGACCTAAAAATCCGCAGCGAAAACCAAATCCAAGTGCGGTAGAAGTCTCAGGCTCCCAACTGATTGAAGAATCGTTGAGTTTGAGTTTTTCGAGAGACTCTTTGAGATCGTTGTAGTCT
>JAHFAB010000346.1 GCA_023250795.1 Bacteriovoracaceae bacterium | reverse complement strand
AGCGCCACCGATACTGAGAGCATATGTTAATATTCCAAAAAGCAAAGGCTGTGACTGGAGTCGTAAGCGAACTAAAAGTCCAATGATTAATTCATGAATCAAATAAATTTCATACGAAACCACCCCTATAAAAGCACATACTGGGTGAGAAAGGGTTTTCACAAAATAACTTTTCTGATAACGGATTTCACACAAAGCTCTCACAGCTAAAGAAAAAAATGGAGCCATGAGTGCATAAATGATCGCTTCCCAAGCAGAGTTATCTAAACTCCCAGCCCCGCCCACTTCGCCCGCATAATAATGATGTTCCACAATACAAAACGACATCCCCAAAACAATCACAGCGTTCACTATCCTCGCCCGCAACCGATGAGCCCAAAGCCAACCGAGCTCATCAAAGAAAATCCAAGACAGACATGCCCATGCCAAAGCGTCAAAGCGCAGATGTAAAAAGAGCTGCCAGTCTTTCATTAAAATGGGAGAAACCCCAAACGTAGAATAAAATCTCATTCCCACAGAAAAAATCCCAGTTGCAATGATTCCCAAATAGAGCCATCGAGTTCCAAGCAGTAAAAACATCAACAACAAATAAAGATAAAACTGCTCTTCAAAAGCCAATGACCAAGTCACAACTAAAGTATCTGGGATCGTTCCATGCGTTCCAGGAATAACATAATTTGAGACAAAGAAGAAATAAGCCCAGAGCGTATCTTTGATACTTTGCAATTTTCCCCAGAGTGAGGAATCTATAAAAAAACCGATCATTAAAATGACAACCAAAACTAAAAAATAGGGAGGAAAAATTCGACTCACTCTTCTCATCAAAAAATCTTTTACAGTTTTTAATTTTGATTCCGTTTTAGAAACACACTGAAAAAGACTTCGAGTCACTAAAAACCCACTGATGGCAAAAAAAAGTTCGACTCCCAGAACCCCTCTCATCCGAACAGGCATTAACCATGCTGGCATCTCTATGGGGGGATGAAATAATACGACCCATAAAATGCTGATGGCACGAACTCCGTCTAAGGCTGGAAATGAACAAAAAAGTGATGTTTCCTCACGCTTTTGCATGAGAACTCCTAGAACTTCCAAAACCTCTCAGATAGCGTTGAGTGGGCAAACTAAATACACGATGAAATAACCAAGCCACTCCGATGCTCAAAGAAAAAGTGAGTAGACTAAATATCAACGGATAGGCACTTAACTTTAACCGCATCAAAACGCCAATCACGAGTTCATGAATCAAATAAATTTCATATGAAATCACGCCCACCAAAGCCATCCAAGGATGTGACAAAAATCGAGAGAGTTTTTTTATAAAATAAGAACTCTCCTCCCCAACCTCACAAAGAATTCTGACTCCCAATGAAAGAAAAAAACCAAGAGCTGCATAAATAAAGGCCTGCCAAACCCATCCCAATGCGCTGTCTTGAAATATTCGATGCCCAACAACAGTGAGTAAGATCGCAGTAAAAACATAAACACTATACTTTTTAACCCAAGCCAACTGATCAAAAAAAATCCAAGACAAGCAAGCCCATGCCAAAGCATCAAAGCGGAGGTGCAAAAACATCTGCATGTTTTTATGTGTAAACTCATAGGTACTTCCCAAACTAAGACCCAGTCGATACAGCGCAGAAATCAGTCCAGAAATAAAAATGACAAAAGAAAATCCTCTATTTTTATGGCGTCCACCAAAAACAAGGAATGAAAATAATAAAAACAAGTAAAATTGCTCTTCGAACGCCAATGACCAAGTGATCCCCAAGGTGTCTGGAACATTGGACTGAGAAAGTGGAATAAAATAATTTGAAACAAAAAAAGGAAATACTAAGACTCCATTGCCTAACTGCTTCATTTTAGACCACAAAGAAGGATCTAAAAATCGAGCAATCAGAAAAACCACTCCAAGAGTTAAAAAATAAGGAGGGAAAATCCTGCTCACCCGTCTCACAAAAAAATCTCTGGCAATTCGAATTTTAGACCGATTTTTATCACAACATTGAAAAAGACTTCGTGTGACTAAAAACCCACTAATAGCAAAAAAAAGTTCAACTCCTAGCTCTCCTCTCACTCTGAGCGGGATCAGCCAAGCCGGCATTGTGACAGGGAGATGACAAAATATCACACTCAAAATACTGAGCGCCCTAACGCCATCTAAAGCTGGAAATGAACGATAAAGTGGTGATTTTTTTTCTATCATAGGCTTCTGAGAGATTCCTGAAAGTTTCTTGCAAAGATCCCCAATCGTGCCAAATCATTTGCTACTTCGAATTTCTTCAGATGCTTGATCCCTAAAAGATTTTCCGAAGTAATTGGAAGATGAAGTCCTATTTTTTCAAATAATTTTAAAATAAAAACTGTGACCCCTCCTGGAAAAGGAAGCAATACTGGATTCTTACCGTCTAGTTGTGCAATGCCCCTATAGAACTCTGAAACGCTCACACCTTCTAGCTCAGCAATGTTCAAAATGCCTGTCATTTTTTTATCTACCGCACTAAAAATTCCTTCGCACAAGTCCCCGATCCAAACTGTTTGCATTTTTCCCATTCCTCCATAAAAAATAGGAAGTACAGGCAGCTTACGTATTAGATTGCGGGTGCGTTCAAAAATCCCCCCATTTCCGAGAACGGTCCCAGGTCGGATGATCAGATCGGTCTTTGGGTCTAAAATTTTCTCAATCCTATGCTTACTCTGTCCATAAAAAGACTCAGCTTCTTCATGTGCCGCCATCGATGAGATAAAAACAAACTGAGGTATTTTATATTTTCGAACTAACTCTAAAAGTTTGAGAGTTCCATTTTCATTAACCTCTTGAGCCTTCTCTCTACTTTTAAACTGAGTTTCATAAGCAATGTGTATAAGTGCTCTCACGTTTCCAGAAAAGGCAGCCTCATCAATCTGTGAAGGTAAAGTCCCTTGATAGACCTCCGCTTGAGGCAAAAGGGTACGCGCTTTCTCTGGGTTTCTCACCAGTGCACGAACTGTATAGCCACGATCATGAAAAAGCAGAGCACAAGCGCTCCCAATAAATCCCGATGCCCCAGTCAATATAATGACGCTCACCTAGTCACACTCCCT
>JAHFAB010000473.1 GCA_023250795.1 Bacteriovoracaceae bacterium | reverse complement strand
GGATAAATACTTCCGCGCCACATGAGAGGGAGGATACAAAAGGTCAAGATCATGTTACTGGGATAATTGAGCAGTTAGCAAGAACACCAAGAGCATTACCTAGATTAGAAATCGTGAAAAAAGATTTTGATAAGTTAACGGTAGATGATTTTGTGCTTAGGGAGTATAATCCGTATCCAATAATAAAGAGGGTTATGGCTGTGTAAGGTGTGTGTAGTAATTATTGCTGCGATTTCTGAGAATAATGTGATTGGTTTGGAGAATAAGATTCCTTGGTATATTAAAGAGGATATGAAAAGATTTAGAGATCTTACGTTGAATCATTCAGTGATTATGGGGAGAAAAACGTATGATTCTCTTCCACAGAAGGTTAAGCCGCTTCCGCAAAGGAGGAATATTGTTCTTTCAAGGACGCTTAAGGAAAGTGAAGGGATCTATGTTGCGAAAAGTGTTGAAGAGGCGTTAAGGTTGTCAGAGGGAGAAAGGTATGTTATTGGGGGGAGGAAGGTGTATGAAGTGTTTTTGCCTCTTGCTGAGAGAATGGAACTTACGAGAGTTCATCAAGATTTTGTTGGGGATGCTTTTTTTCCAGAAGTGAGATGGGATGATTGGAATCTTGTTAGTAAAACGAAGTGTCTAGGTAAAGAGAGTATTTTTTATTCTTTTTTATCTTACTCACGTGTGAAGAAGTATTAAGATTGAGTTTTATTTACTGGAGAATGAAGCTTAAAGTTTCATTAAACCTCAATTCTAAGTATCCAGACAACAACCTGTCATCACTACAACTGAATTTCACATCTGAAAAATAGAGGTTGGAACATATCGGCTGATTGTAATAAAACTTTATAAAGGAAAAATTTCTTTGTAGCTGATCATCAAAAATGTTGGGGCAAGGGGTGGGCTTAATGATGGAAAAAAAGAGGGTAAAACTTCAAATCACTGAAAATCAGGAGAAGGTTATTAAAGATAAATATTTGAAAGATGCTCCAAGTATTGAAGCGTGGTTAGATCTTGTCGCAAGTAATATTGCTCTGGGTGAGGTGTTACATTCAAAAGTTCCTCTTCACGAAATATATAATGGTGTTTCTTATAAAGTTGTAGAAAAAGAAGTCTTTGATAAAAAGTTAACAAAAATATTTTTACTTCATCATAATTTGTCTAAGTCTGGAGAGAGAAGTGGTAATTTTAAAAAATTCTTAAATAATCTTCAGTTGATTGTGAGGGATAATCCTGAACTTGCGGCTGTGTATGAAAAGACAAGAGATGAGTTTTATAATTTGATGGCTAATTTTGAATTCCTGCCAAATTCTCCAACTTTAATGAATGCAGGAAGAGCCTTGCAGCAATTGTCAGCGTGTTATGTTTTGCCTATTGAGGATTCTATTGAAGGGTGGATGAAGACTGCTTATGATACAGCAATTATTCACCAGTCTGGTGGTGGTACTGGTTTTTCTGTGTCGAGAATAAGGCCAGATGGAGATGTGGTAAAAAGTACGAGTGGTATTGCTTCTGGTCCATTGTCGCCGTTAAAAATTATTGACGGTGTCACTCAGCAAATAAAACAGGGGGGACAACGTCGTGGTGCGAACATGGGTATCTTGTCAGTGTATCATCCCGATATTATGAATTTTATTCATTGTAAAAAAGAAAAAGGGTTTTTGGAAAATTTTAATATTTCTGTAGCGATTGACGAAGCATTTATGCAAAAAGTGAAGAAGGCTGAAGATTTTGATCTTGTTAATCCAAGAAACAGGCAGGTGACGAAGAGAGTAAATGCGAAAGAAGTGTTTGATGCGATGGTAAAGTCTGCGTGGGAGACTGGAGATCCTGGTTTTGTTGTTATTGACAGGATTAATAATTCTGATTCAAATCCTACACCGCATGTTGGAACGATCGAGTCGACAAATCCATGCGGTGAACAGCCACTTTTGTCATTCGAGCCGTGCAATCTTGGCAGTATTACCTTATGCAAATTTATTAACAAAGATGCGTCGGATATGGATTGGGATCGTTTGAAAAAATGTGTGCATAGTACAGTGCATTTTTTAGATAATGTAATTGATGTGAATAATTATCCTTTGCCTGAGATTGAAGAGATGGCTAAAGGAAACAGAAGGATTGGTTTGGGAGTGATGGGGTGGGCTGAGTCTTTGGCAATGTTAAGGATTCCTTATAATTCTGAAGAAGCTGTGAAGAAGGGAGAGCAGGTGATGAAGTTTGTTAATGATGAAGCCTTGGCTGCGTCTGAATTTTTAGCGAAAGAGCGTGGGGTGTTTCCTAATTGGAAGAGGAGTATTTTTGATAGGGAAGGAGAACATTTTAGGGGACAATTTGCGAAGCCGAGACATTGTGCGAGAACAACGATTGCTCCTACAGGAACGATTGCGATTACTGCGGGTTTGCAGGGTTCTGGTATTGAGCCTTTTTTTGCGATTGTGTATGTGAGGTATAATGCGCAGGGTATTGATGCGTTAAAGCGTGGGGAAAAACCTGCTGAAAAAAACACCTTTTATGAGATTAATCCTTTGTTTAAAAAAATTGCTGAGGAAAATAATTATTTTGGTTTGAAAGAGCAGGATCTTTGGAATAAGATTGAGCAGAATCATAAGTCTGTGGTAGGTATTCCAGAAATTCCAAAAGAGATTCAGAATATTTTCTTAACCTCTCATGATCTTAGTCCGAAGGATCATTGTAATATGCAGGTAGCGTTTCAGAAGCATACAAATAATGCGGTAAGTAAGACGGTAAATTTGAAGAATGAGGCTAGTGAAAAAGAAGTGTATGAGGTATATATGCTTGCTTACGAAAATGGATGTAAAGGTGTAACGATTTATAGGGATGGGAGTAAGAGTGAGCAGGTTTTGAATTTGTCTGAAAAAAAGACTGAGACAAAGTTGCAGCCTGAGCCGAAGATAAAGCTTAGGAAGAGAAATATGATTGAAAGTTCGGATTATTATGAGATTATGACTGGGAATGGGCCTTTGCATGTGCATATTAATTATGATGAGTTGGGTCCGACAAAAGTCTTTATTAATTTGAGTCCGATTGGAACTGAAATTTCTGGATTGACAACTGCTTTAGGGATTAT
>JAHFAB010000020.1 GCA_023250795.1 Bacteriovoracaceae bacterium | reverse complement strand
AACTCAGGAGTACCGAAAAGAGCAAGGAGCGTTTGCACTTCGCTCAGAGAGGTTCAACTTATTCTTGATCTTTGTGGATACACTGAGCAACTCCAGGGATCAGACCCAGTTGCGGCTTGCCTGTATCGACTGATACAGAACCCAGGAGGCAGTCCCTAATTGCCTTGTTTGCCTGGAAAACCGGTATTTTACTTTCTCTCAACCACCATATTTTCTCCACTAGCCAATCCTCCATTTTTTTGTTACGAACGAACTGGGTTTTGAATAGGGGGATTTTTTCATGAAAGCTCAGTTTTTACTTATAGGGTTGTTATTTATTTCTAGTCCAGTGAGTTTTGCTGATCACAATGGGGGTCCGATAAATCCACCTGTAAATCCCCCAGTGAATCCAGTACAACCCGTTAATATAAACAAACTCAGTCAAGAGTTATCATCGGTTTTAGTACCCTTTTATTTTGACGAAGATAAAATATCAAAAATAAAAGAACTTGCTGTATGGGCCGTACAAGACACAAGCGCAAATCCAGCACATCGGACAGAAAATAAAAACTGGTTTCGTTTTACTCTACACCAAGGGTTTAGTTATGATTTTAGAAATAAAACCTATAACGAGTCTCCTCTAATGACTTTAGAAGAAAAAGTTTGCCAGCTTGTGGAAAATGAAATAAATCGAGCGGCATTATCGTATGACCCATTTCATGGCAATGGAGCGCTCTCTGTTTCTGGGACTTTTGTTTTCTATCGTCGCGGTAGCTGGCCTCCTCCAATCTATAATCCTTACCCACCTTACAACCCACATCCTGGTCCTACATGGACAAGAAGAAGCTTTTCTTTTAGTGGACCCAGCTATTCTGCGGTACTCAATGAATGCTTCCAATATGTTTATGAGCACCACATTGATTATATTGTCGCTGTGGAATTAGATCGTCGTTACAACCCTCGACCCTCTTTTGGATATTCTCAGGTGATCCCAACACAAGAGGCTTGTGGGATTGTTGCTTCGGGTGGTTAGGGTTTTTGAGTCAGTCAGCCCCCGTGGACGCTAGTGATGGGTGAAAATCCTTCAAGCTTTAGCAAAAAAGAAAACTGTCCAGACGACTATTTAGTGCTTCACATAGGAATCAAGGTCATCGGAGTTTGCCCGAACCACCCAGTGGAGAGTGTAAGTTGGAAGAACGTTCAAAGTTTTATCAATACGGTAAACCTGATCGCAGACCCAAGTAAAAAGACAAAGCTCTATCGTCTTCCAACAGAGGCAGAGTGGGAGTTGGCAGCTCGAGGGAGAGATCCAAAAACGGGAGAAGTGACAACGAGTGCTTATTCGTTTGGAGAATATGATGAAAATACTCTAAAAGAACATGCTATTTTTAACGCATCACAAACTGCCAGAGTAGGGAGCAAGAAGCTTAATCCAAATGGGCTCTATGATGTACATGGCAATGTCTACAATTGGGTTCTGGATTTATATTTGAAGGATGACCATACTCAAGCGGTTTCTCAGGAGGATGGTGATAAAGTTCAAGAGACTTTAGTACAGGATGGCGATCCGTCCCGCGTGCTCCGCGGTGGTAGTTGGGGCAGTACTGCGCGGCACTTGCGTTCTGCCGCTCGTTCCGACGACGGGCCCCTGGGCAGCAACGCGTATGTTGGTTTCCGTCTGAGGAAAGCCCAGTAACTCCCGGGCTTTTTTTATAAACAGAGAAAAATAAATGATAAGGGTTGATTCACTTCAGCCGGGTGAAGTGAATAGGGAAACAACAGAGAAGTTAACTCGGTATAAAAATAAATAAAATCATATAGATACTAGATTAACTATATATTTTTCACTATTAATTTGTTAATAATGTATTATTAATGGTAAAAATATAGTATGGAAGTAAAATTAGGTGGACTTGGAAAGAAGGAACGATTTCAATTAGGGCAGCTGATCAAGGCACATCTCCCTATCATTACACCCAAAAATGCAGCGGTAGTTCTTAAAATTACTCAAAAAAAAGCCGCCTGGCTCTTGTCTCATTGGGCACACAAAGGTTGGCTTTCTCGAGTTAAACGCGGAGTCTACATTCCCATTCCTCTTCAGACTGAAAATCCTAATGTTATGGTTGATGAACCATGGGTGATTGCAAAAAGCCTCTTCTCACCTTGTTACGTAGGTGGTTGGAGTGCGGCAGAACACTGGGATTTTACTGAGCAGATTTTTAATTCAGTAATGGTCTTAACTACAAAAAGAAATAACAATCTGGAAATGAACCTCAAAGGAGTAACGTTCAAATTAAAAGTTATAAAACCTGAACGTCTCTTTGGTATTAAATCGATTTGGATCGAACATCATAAGGTAGAGGTTTCTGATCCAACGAAGACTATTATAGATTCCTTTAATGATCCAGCAACTGTCGGCGGCATCAGAATCGCGATTGACATATTAGACCGATACATGACTTCTGAACATAAAAATATAAAGTTGCTTTATGATTACGGCATTCGAATGAAAAACACAGCTATTTTCAAGCGCATTGGATTCATTTTTGAAAAAAAATATCCTAAAGAGGTAGATTGGATTGAAAAATTTCACTCTAAAATAAAGACCGGCTATTCCCAAGTCGATCCATCAGTTCCTGGGGACGCCTTGATTACATCATGGGGACTCTGGGTTCCTCTAAAATGGAAGAAAGGGGGACTCTGTGATTAATATAGATGAGATTCGTGAAGTTGCAGCACAGGTTTCACTTGCTAATACAGTGGTCGAAAAAGATTATGCACTTGGATGGCTACTTATGGGTATTTTTCAACATCCATTCACTAAAAATAGTTGGGTTTTTAAAGGTGGCACTTGTCTAAAAAAATGTTATTTTGAAACCTATCGATTTTCTGAAGACCTTGATTTTAGTTTTTGTGGAAAAACCCCTCCTACAGTTGATGAGTTGAACCATATTTTTGCAGATATTTCTGATCTCATTTATGAAGCATCTGGAATGGAATTCCAAAAAGCTTCAATAGAATTTGAAATGTTCAGAACTCCTCGCGGGGCATATTCTATTCAAGGTGGTATCAAATACCGTGGTCCGGTAAGACCAAATGTAGGTCTTGCTCAAATGCAAAGAATAAAAATTGATCTCACTCTTGATGAACCACTTGTGCTTCCAGCTGTGATTAAACAAGTAGAACATCGTTATTCAGATAATCCATCGAGTGGATTCTTGATTTCGGCTTATCATTATGAAGAAGTTTTTGCAGAAAAAATAAGAGCACTTGCTCAACGTCTTAGACCTCGCGATCTTTATGATGTGATTCACCTACATCGCAGGATGGATCTTGAGCCTGATCGGGATGTCGTCTACTCAACACTTGAAAAAAAATGTGCTCTGCGTGGGGTTGCCATTCCAACAATAAAATCAGTTGAAAAACATGACAATTGGCACTTTCTTCAGTCTGAATGGGAAACCCAGCTCAAACATCAAATTCCCATTCTTCCAAATTTTCAAAGCTTTTTATCAGACCTCCCACAACTGTTTAAATGGCTAAAAGGAGAGAAAATTGAAGAACTCAATCAACTTTTAGTTTCTAAAGCAAATGAATCAGAATCAGCAGTTAAAAAAGAAGCTGTATCCTCTCTTTTTCTTCCAGGAAAAGCGACATCATTTTTAGATTGTATTCGATTTTCCGCAGCAAATCGTTTGATTGTAACACTTGGTTACAACGGCACCTGTCAAGATATTGAACCCTATTCATTTGCACGAAGTTCTGATGGTCATCTATTGTTGCAAACAGTTCAAATAAATAATCGCGAATCTCAAGCCTACAGTTGGGATAAAATTCAAAGTGTCAAAATCACGAAAAAAACGTTTATTCCAAAGTTTATAATCGAAATTACATCTGCAGGACATTTACCCGTTCATCAATTCCGGTCAGTGAGGCCTACCCTCTGACAAGAATCACACTCGACATTTCTATAGTATTACTTCTCCAGAAGAAGTAGTACTGCCCCACTATGACGTCGAAAAACAACAAATGGATGATTTATGGCGCTAATGGTTATACAGGCTCACTGATAGCAAAAGAGGCGAAGTCGCGGGGGCTTATCCCGGTTTTGGCGGGAAGGAGTGATTCTTGTAAAGCTTTAGGTCAGGAGTTGGGTTTGGAAACGAGGATTTTCTCGTGTGATTCGAGCGAAAATATAGCCGAAAATTTGAAAGGCATGGACTTAGTTCTGCATTGTGCAGGGCCATTTTCTCAGACGAGTGGGCCGATGCTCGAGGCATGTCTGAAAACCAAAACGCATTATCTCGATATCACAGGGGAGGTCTCTGTATTTGAGGGCGTTCATTCTAAAAACTCAGCAATTCGTGAAGCAGGGATCGTTGCAATTCCTGGAGTGGGCTTTGATGTTGTGCCTTCGGATTGCCTTGCACTCATGCTCAAAGAAAAAATGCTGGATGCAACTCATCTGTCGATGGGTTTCAAATCTACTGGAGGTGTTTCTCAAGGTACGGCAAAAACCATGGTCGAGGGCCTGTCTCAGGGTGGGGCTGTGAGAAAAGCAGGAAAAATTGAAAAAGTTCCTTCAGCCTATAAAGTGAGGGAGATTCAGTTTAATCGGAAACCTGAACTTGCTGTCACTATTCCTTGGGGTGATATTTCTACGGCTTATTATTCTACGGGAATCCCAAACATAGAAATCTATTTGCGCACTACACCTCGTGCTGTCCTCTTCATGAAAGTGTTGCGGTACATGAAAAAACCATTGGGCATTCCGCTCATCCAGCACGGGTTGAAAAAAGCGGTAGAGGCTATGGTGAAAGGCCCGACAGAGGCAGAAAGAAAAAATTCGTATTGCATTTTGTGGGGAGAAATCTCTGATTCTAAAAAAACCTTGGAAATGCGCCTAAAAGTGCCAGAGGGATACTCGCTCACTGTTCAGACTTCAGTGACTGCAGTTCAGAAGGTTTTGGAGGGCGGCGTGCAGGCTGGAGCGTGGACTCCCTCAAAGGCTTTTGGGAGTCAGTTTATTTTCGATTTTGCGGGAGTGGAGGTCCTGTGATCGGAATTATCGGCGGAACAGGCCTCTACAGTATGGAAGGTTTGACGCAGCTGGAAGAAAAAAAAATTCAAACTCCTTTTGGTCAGCCCTCAGCTCCGCTAGTCTTAGGAAAATACGAATCAGAAAAAGTGGCTTTTCTTCCCAGACATGGGATCCATCATGAACTTTTGCCGAGTGAAATTAATTACCTGGCCAATATTTGGGCATTGAAGTCAGTCGGAGTAGAGCGGGTTTTGAGTGTTTCCGCAGTGGGAAGTCTTACGGAAGAAATTCGCCCAGGCGATCTCGCTGTTCCCAGTCAGTACCTCGACTTCACAAAGGGAAAACGAGTGCATACTTTTTTTGGAGACGGTCTAGTGGCTCATATTTCTACAGCAGAGCCGACCTGTCTCAGTCTTTCTCGTAAAATAAAATCCATTGCCGAGTCTTTAGATGTTCAGGTTCATATCGGAAAAACCTATGCCTGTGTCGAAGGTCCAAGGCTTGGCAATAAAGCCGAAAGCCATTTTTTTAGAAAATCAGAATGCCACTTGGTGGGGATGACAAATGTTCCAGAGGTCTATCTCGCAAGGGAGGCCGGGCTTTGCTATTGCACGATCTCAGTCGTGACGGATTATGATTGTTGGCTAGAGGACCCCGCGCAGCACGCGTCTACAGAACAAATCATCTCTCGGTATAAGCTGAACTTGCAGAAAGTTCAGAAGATTTTAAAACAAATCATCACCAGTCCACAAGAAAGCCAAACCTGTCAGTGTCGCCAAGCGCTCGAAGGAGCTGTTCTGACGCCTGAATCTTGTCTCAGTGTTGAAAAAAAGAGCCTTCTCAAGTTTTTAAAAAACGCATGAAGTCTTTCGCAGTGATTATTCCTGTGGGTCCAGGCGACTATACTTGGGAAAAACTTTTGCCAGACCTCGGAAAATCGCCTGTGGAAATTATTTTAGTAGGTGTGACGAGTGCTCCTCTGAAGTTTCCAAAAAACATCCGTTGGGTCCGCTCTGAAATGGGGCGTGCGAAACAACTCAACGCGGGAGTGGAAGCGACTCAGAAAAAATACCTTTGGTTCCTCCATGCTGACTCACGATTACATAAAAATACGCTCTCCGCTCTTCTTAAAAGTGTTCGGGGGTATCCTCACGCACTTCATTATTTTAATTTGCATTTTCTAAAAGACGGTCCCTGGCTCACCCTACTGAACCAAAAGGGCGTGTGGATTAGGTCGCATTTTTTTGGACTTCCATTTGGTGATCAGGGTTTTTGTATTTCACGGGAACTTTTTTATAAACTTGGAGGATTTTCAGAAGAGGCTCGCTTTGGAGAGGATCATCACTTTGTGTGGAAGGCTAGAAAAAATGGGATCAAAGTTCATTGCACGGGGGCCGCTCTTTCCACAAGTGCTAGAAAATATCAGACTCATGGCTGGATGAAGACGACCTTAAGACACGCAGTTTTGACTTTAAGGCAGGTGCTTTTGGCACGCTTTTCGCATTAGTCTTACGGATGTTCTCTCTCTTTTTTAGTTGTATCCATTGCGCTCATCCCACACACCAGGAAAGTTTCCCTCTATGCCAGAACTGCTTGGGTGCATTGACCCCCTGTCCGCCTCTTTGTAAAAATTGCGGAAGTCCGGCCTGTTTAATACAAAATGGAACGCCTTGTGAAAGGCCTTGGATAAACTCTCAGGAGGAAAATCGGATATTTTCATATACCTCAAAATACATTCTGATCGGAGAAACTCATGCGATCTTGCGATCATGGAAGAAAAGAAGGGGTCCGATTTTCGATCGCAAAGTCCTAATGATGGACTCTTGCTTGAGAAATACTTTATTAGAAACTCAGGCCCAAGTGCTTGTTCCTGTCCCTCAACGATTTCCGCGTGCATGGCGGCTTCGAGGGAGTCCTGCACTTTTATTAGCAAACTGGCTGAGAAGGGAGACCGGGCTCCCCCTGTGTAATCTTCTTTTAGTACCAGAAAAAGATCACAATGATTTTGCAGGCAATCAGTCCAGACAAGCGGAGCTTTCTGTACAGGATCGGTTGAAAAATAAAATTCGATTCGTTTTCAACCCAGATCATCAGAATAGTTCAGAACCTCAGAACAAAACCCCGAAAAAAGTAATATTAATCGACGATTTTATGACTACCGGACACACTTTGCGGGAAGCCTCTAAAGTATTGGCAAGTCATGGGGTTCAAGAAATCCATATCTTTTGTCTAGGTGTAAAACCTTTTAAAACCCTCTATCCAACAACATTTTCACTTGCAGAAGGGCAGTCGCAGGACCAAACGCGTCTGTTAGAAAAGCTACGCCCAGAATTTCTTTCGAAAGGATAGGTTCTTTGGGTGGCTCTGTTTTTAGAAATAAGGCCTCTTCGATGAATCTCACCTGTTCATCCATAATCGTAGAGATAAAACTACTCTTTCCCTGAGGAAGCCACTCTGGTCCTTGAAACATCCGATCCAAAGCTTGTTTCATTTTTCTTAATTTTTTGAGGATTTCATGGTTGTTTTCTGTTTCATCTTCAGAGAGTAGAACACTCCAGAGGCTTTTTCGGCCTCCCGTCATAAAGTATCCCCAAACATTTCGTTCGATTTCTTCTCCGGCTTCTTTATGGAGTGGTGCGAAAAAACTCTCATGAGAGGCTCCTGGCATAAACTCAGAATGAGTAAACAAAGCTTGGATCATTCCCACTGGACTTGTTTTTTTGAATCCATCCAATCCCACGACTTTGATATTTCGATCTGCACAAATTAAGAAGTCAGTTTCTATCACCTGCCCATTAGATAATACAACGCCTTTGAGCTTTTGATTTTCAATCTTGAGTTCTTGAACAGTGATTCCCTCAGTTTTAGGAACATTTTGTAAGGCTTTGCGTGCTAATTCTTCTATTTCAAAAAGTTCTAGTTCAAATCGTGCTTCATCTTGAGCAGAAAATATGACCTCAGGGCTCCAAAGTTTCTCTTTATTAGAGGTCTTTTCCCAGTTTGGGATTTGGAAGTTTTTATTGCGAAACTCTCTTAAAAAAGTCCCCGCAGTCAATTCGCCAGCATCAATCTCTAAAACCGACATCAGTTCTTTCCAAACTTCAGCGCCTGAGTTGAGTTGTAGACCTGGGAAAGGCGCTATGAGTTTTGGGCTCGCCCCTTTGATCCAGTGAACAGTACATCCCTGATGTTTCAAAAATCCGATGGCCCCCAGGGCACTCCATCCATCTCCCATGACCGTTATTTTCATAGTTTTATCGATTGAGCTCATGAACTAGGATTCTATCACGAATTTCTGATGTAAACACTGTACTGCTTCTTTCATGTGGTTCCGTGGCACTGCCAAAGTAATTGCCATGGGAGAAGCCACCCCATCGGTTACTTGGATCCCATTTTCAGAAAGCCGACTTAAAACTGAGCAAAGTGCTTTCCCATCATGCAAAAAATGACTTCCCACTAAGGATACAGGAATTAAGGAATGAAAGAACTCGTATTCCTGTACAAAACCTTCGAGTTTTAGCTTTTCTAAGAATTTTTTCCACTCTGGTTCTGAATTTCTTTCGATGAAGCAGCGCACACTTCCGTCTGAGAAGAAAGGGGCTAAAAAAGTCAGATTTGATAAAGCTGCTTGATCCCAGATCGAGGAGAGTGTTGTTGCGCGCATGAGTTTTATTTTGAGAAGGATTTTAGAATCGTCGGACGTCACCCCAGTTACTCTTACTTCTTCCATAACAACCTCAGTTCCTTCGTTTTGGTTTAAACTGTTTTTTACTCTCATTTTTACACCATATCGCCGAGCCATTTCTACACAGCGTGGGTGGAGCACTCCAGCACCTAGAGAAGACATTTCGATCATAAATGAATACGAAACTTTTTTTAACAGCTTTGCATCAGGCACTATACTTGGGTCTGCAGAATAAACTCCGTCTACGTCTGTGTAGATGTCACAGACCTCAGCTCCTAAAGCAGCTGCAAGAGCGATTGCTGTGGTATCAGATCCTCCGCGCCCCAGTGTAGTGATCTCTTTGCTTTCACTGACTCCTTGAAATCCAGCGACTATGACTACTTTTTCTTCGGACAAAGATTTTTTCACTCGATCCCCAAGAATTTTTCGAATTTTTGCACATCGGTGGCTTTCATCAGTAATAATTCCAGACTGTGATCCAGTATACGAAACAGCTGCCGTATTTTGTTCAGCTAAAGCCATGCTTAGCAGAGCCATCGAGATTCTTTCCCCTGTCGAGAGGAGCATGTCCATTTCGCGGTGAGGCGGTTTTGCTGACACGCGATGGGCAAGAGCTATGAGTTCATCAGTGGTATGGCCCATTGCGCTAACTACTACAATGAGAGAATGACCTTGTTGTCGTGTTTGAGTAATTTTCTGAGCGACTGTTCTGATGTGTTCGGGGGAATCTACAGAGGTTCCACCATATTTTTGTACGATAAGGCCCATAGATCTATGGGATATAGCATATTTAAAGAAAAGAGGAACATGCATCAAAACATGGGGTGAATTTCTTAGGTTGTATTTTCAAAATCATATAATTTTTAATCCTTTAAAATAATGGGATGAGTGAGGCGTTGGGAGGACATGGATGTCCACAGCTCATGGAAGAGCGTGAGGGTCCCAAGGCAGGATGCCGTGCCGACACCTCATCCCATTATTTTAAAGGATTAAAAATTATATGATTTTGAAAATACAACCTAAGAAATTCACCCCATGTTTTGATGCATGTTTGAAATGAGGTTAGGTGTCCCCTCGAGAGCTCTGAACTGGCTTAGCGCGGGCTCCCTCGCGATTTTTATATGTCACACGGTAAAGTTTACGAGAGCCTTTACGATGGTGTTTCCGTTTTTCAGGGGGGTCTTTTATTTCCAATGAAGCAAGGCTTCGAGAGCGATCATTTGGCATGGGCAAAAAAAGACGAGAACCGACTTGAAGGGGTGACTTCGGAGAGAGGTGATTGAGTTCACTGATGGGGTCTGAATGAATGCCAAAGTGACGAGCCACTCGAGTGATATTTTCTCCTTTTCGCACTTTGTAAGTCATGAATTCTATTTTTTTAGGAAAAGCAGAGTGATTGTAGGTTGCTAAAAACTTGTCTTTCACACTGGTGGGGAGTTTGATTCTATAGCTTTCTGTTTGAGGAGGAGTACACCATCTTAGGATTTCAGGATTTAGATTTTTGATGGTTGGATAGGGGAGCTCTGCTGCACTGGCAATTTTGAGTAGGTCAGCGGGTCCATCGATTTCGAGTTCCGTGAGTTCTGAAGCACTGAGATCACCTACAAGAGTTTCTTCTTGTATGGGTTTCGAAGAGGAAGGTTGAAACCCAAACTGTGTCCTATTTTTCGCAATCAGTGCAGCTGCGATCATTTTTGGAACATAGTCTCTCGTTTCAGGTCTTAAGAATCTTTGCTTAGAAATAACCCAAAAATCAAAAACGCCATACCTTCGAATTGCTCTAATTATTTTCGATTCGCCTGAGTTATAGGCAGCAATGGCAAGTTCCCAGCTCTGAAACATTTCGTGTAAATCTTTTAAAAACTGAACTGCAGCCAAAGTAGATTTCTTTGTATCTCTCCGTTCATCAACCCACCAATTGACCATCAAGCCATATTTTTTTCCAGTTCCAGAGATAAACTGCCATGGACCCACTGCTTTTGCTCGAGAACGGGCATGGTTGTTAAACCCGCTTTCAATCATCGCCAGATAAACGAGATCCTCAGGCAAACCGTTTTGTTTTAAAATGGGGGTAATATAAGGGATGTAAAGCTCTGAACGTTCTAAGTAACGTTCAAAGTGTTCTCTCCCTCTCCCAGTAAAATAATCCACCCAGTGTTCAACTTTAGAATTGATCGTAATGGGGATGTCGAATTGGGTGTTTTGTAGTTTGACGCCGCGCACAGTTATTTCTTTGGGGTTATTGAAAGAATTTGAACTTTGATCCTCTTTCAGGTCTTGGCGTATGACCTCAGCAACTGTTTTAGGAGAATTCTCCCTGCGTATATGGGCACAGCCTCCCACAAACAGGGTGGCAAATAGGGCGATAAACAGAGCAGGAATGACCCTCATTTTCTTATTGTATTCGAGTGTCCAAAAACTTGTCAAACGATACGCTCCTTTATTCCGGTTCAATAGGCTCAACTACTAAAGGTTCTTCAACAGTTTTATGATTTTCATTTGTTGCGAGAGATCTGTGGGTAGTGCTTTCGACAATTTTACAAAGCCAAGACAAACTTGTCAGTAAACTCAGAATGATTGAAATAAATAAAAAACGTTTCCACACAGCTCATTATATAAATGCAAGATGAAAGCCTGAGTTGTTAAGAAAATGAACTTGTTTATTTCAATTCAAATCAGAGAGTTAGAACAAGATGTGTCAGCACAGCTCTAGAAGAAAATTACAAAATCTGTGGATTTTTTAGACAGTGTCTAATTCTTAACCGATTTTAATGAAGTTCAGCAGGGTTGAACTTTTTTACCACTTCTATAATTTGCATTTCCAGATCTTCATCTGTTTCATAGACATCGTCAATATGGGAAGAGCGCATGAAGTATTCTGCCAAGGAATTGGCAACAGTCCGCAGCGGACGTTGAAAGTAAAACCCGTTCAAGACATCATCACCGAGGGAGTTTTTTACTACGGCCTTTGCTGCGCGGTACTGATCAGTTTCTGCCGAGCCCACTTCTTGCAAAAGTTCAGATTGTGCACCTATTTTCGCATAGGCTCTTTCTTTGACATCCTCGTCTGTTAAAATGAGAGGGCCGACGAGTGTAAAAATTTCATCTTGGATAATTTGTCTCAATCGAGGAGGAAAAGAGATAGATTTGTGATTCTCTAAACGATTGATAATACTCTTACAAAGCATTCGTACTGTTTCTCTTTGAGTCGCCATCATTCAGCTCCGCTTTCTATGTCCAATTGAGGTGTAGACTGCCTCTCCACATTAGCTTAATTCTTATTTGCTCTCAGCTTCTTTTTCAATTTATTAATAAAAAAATCGATAGAATCATTTAATTCAGTTAACCCCATCATTCTGCAGAGCCAAATCATGAGGAAAATCCCCTCAAATATCCATAAACTGACTTTCATCGTTCGAACCAGAGGGATACTTGCTTTTCCAACCCAAGGGTATAACGCGATGTCTAAAATCTTGGGGTTAATCGTAATAAAGGTAAGATAACAGACACTTCCCATGATGACCGAGCA
>JAHFAB010000345.1 GCA_023250795.1 Bacteriovoracaceae bacterium | reverse complement strand
TATTTCACATAAACTTACAGTACAACTATCAGCCCGAAACAAACTTAAGCAAGTTGATATTGTTCCAGGAAATGGTGGGTCGACTCTTATTTTGGGTCCAAATAAAGAAGTGCATTTTAACCACGACAAATTGCAACTTCTAAAAGTACATACAAATGAAAGTGGAAAATAAACTGATCCAAATACTCCAGCTCCAATACCTCCAGCTGAGAAACCACATCCAACGTTCACAAAAGAAAACTCACAAGGACCCGTCACATTAAAAGGATTGCTTACCCCTGGTGTTAACAGCAGCGAAGATGCAACCAATGTGTAGTTTTGTCCCACTTTATCAATCGTTAAGTTATTAAATGTTACATGACCATTTACCATTGGCCCCGTACTTGTCCCACTAAGCACTCCCCCTCCTGGATTCACACCAAGAGAAATTTTAATAAACGCGTTTATATTGACTAGATTTCCATTGGGGGCTCTTGCTTCTACGGTAATAGCAGGTGCAATAACTGTGTTAATCGGAACGTTAGAGGGCTGTTGCACAAAAACGAGAGTGTTTTGAGGAGGCACTCCTGGAGAAGAAGGGTTTCTAATATAAACTGTACTTACTGGGTTTGGCAAATTAACGACAGCTGCGAGACTTTCATATGCTTTTAAAATAAAAGCATATGGTTCTGGAAAAGCACCAGGACTAGGATTTGCGACCGTTTGGCAGGTTAAGGTAATATTTAGATTGTTTATTACATGAGGAGTAGGATTAGAGTTGCTACATTGATATCTACCTGCATTTAAAATCTCGGAATTTATTCTTGCTTGATAGATTGCAGTGTTTTGTCCATTAACTCCTTCTAGAATATTTAAAATTTCAACTCCAAGAGTATTAAGCGCATTGGAGTAATCTCTTTTTTCCTGTGTACCTCGTATTCTCCTAATAAGTTCATTTGTATTTTGCAGAGAAAGATTATGAACATAAAATCCCCCAGCTACGCAAAGAATTAACGCAGCCATCGCAAAACCAAGTACAACTATTCCAGATTTTTCCCTCATTTTATTGCTAGAATTCCTCTCGGGTTACCGGATTGATTTATATTTTCTAGTTCTATGATAAAAGGAATCGAAATCGCACTTGTTAAAATTTGAGTGCGAATTTGCACTGGGGTTGAAAGAGCCAAATCCAATGTAAAAGTCTGAGGGAGAACTAAAACTGTTCCCGAAAGTCTTTTCATGAATAAAGTTGTTGGAATTCCACCTGGCATTGTAAAACCACAGTTTCCAATATTTCCAGCTTGAACACACCAGTTGAGATCTAAAAGATCTGAAAAAATGACAGTCGAATTTGTTCTCACATCCCTTCTTCTTAATTGAGAACAAGTAAAAGCTAATCCTCTGATAAAACAAGGAGTAATCTCAATATGGGAATATTCGATTGAACTATTTTGTGGATTTCCTGTAGCATCTAAAAACCTATAACTAAAGCGAAGCCCCTTCCTAAAGCCTACGGCCACGTCATTAAAAACACTAATCCCAGTTGCTACAGAAGCATCTCGCTTAAATTGATCTATAGGCAATATCATGCTTTCAAAAAAACGCTCTGTTGTGTCTATTCCGCTCGTCAATTGTGATTGAGAGACCATTAATGTGGCAATCCCACCTGCAATCACTAAAAAAACAACTAAGACCATGAGAGTTTCTATAAGAGAAAAGCCCTTATTCATTCGTGTGGAATAACCTTTCTCCACCTAAAAACTTCAATTGGAGCCCCTCGATGTCTGAAATACGCCACCTCAGTTATAATTTCTTTATTGTATGTTGCTATTTGAGCTGCGCTTGCAGGCACCACCTGTGGTGGTCGAATTGGTAAATTAATCTCAATAGGAACATTGACTCTTGTTAAATTCACCCGAAACCTCACGTCCGTAATAAACGGAGCTTGCTGCCACTCTCTTAACCAATTAAATGCTGGTGTTATGTTCAAAGTATAAAACTGGTTCACGTTATTAGTTTGTTGAGCAACATTTGTTAAAAAATCTTGATTTGATAAGGACGCAACCATGTCTGTAATACTCTCGGCCACAAGTTGAGCTCTCAATCGTTCCGTCGCCCTAACTCGAAAAAGCTTTGCAGATTGAACAGCCCTAAGAAATCCCAATGCACCAACTAAGACTATTGCGACTGCAGCCAATATTTCTATGAGAGAAAACCCTTGAGTCTTATACACTATGGAATTTATTATAAATCTAAAACCATTGGTACCACAATCTGTTTTTTGCTTTAATTCAGACACATAAAAAAAAGGCAAGATTTGTAGGGTCCGTGTTGATCTTTTGGATTTAGTATACATTTATAATTCACTGCGATGTACACTAGCCTTTCTATTAATAATGTGGAATTGTATAAGTTGGTAGCCAGTTCTTCTTTTCAAACTTCGGGAGCAAGTCTGTATGGATTACATTTCGGCAAAATGAATATCAATGAGGAAAAGAAATGACTCTAAACGCTAGAGTTTTAAAACAAGCAGTGATTGTCCTTTTTTTTCTATTAGGTCTGATCATGTATCAAAAATGGAAAAACTCAAAGCCGCATTTCTTTCCTTTCTTTATTCATACTTGCGATGAGTTCCAGCCCAATCCGCAAGAAAACACTCAACCAGAGAGTCTGTGGGTGACCGAAAAAGCTGGAATTCTGGTAGCAGGTTCATATGAGAACAATAAAAAATACAGTTGGTTAGTTCGCCAGAGTTTAGATCATGGAAAATCATGGAAAACAGTGGACCAGTTTTCATTCGCCAATGCATTCTATACAAATGCAAAAAAAATATTTGAACTACCAGAGAAAAACAACCTGATTGTGGAAGGTTACGCACAGGTCGAAAAGGAAGAAAAATCGTATTGGATTAAAAGAATGAGTCATGACCGTGGACAAACCTGAAAAACACACCGTTGCGAAAGTAATCTTAATTGGTGATTACTTAGGTGATCGTGGAGCCATAGTTGTCTCAGGTGGGATGGCCAGAAAGATTACAGTGACTAGATGAAAAAAACTGAAATTACATTATTTTCGGCTCCCGCGCACGGTATGGTTGTACTCGGTTTTGCCATGTTGGCGGCAGTATTGAGTGTGG
>JAHFAB010000344.1 GCA_023250795.1 Bacteriovoracaceae bacterium | reverse complement strand
CTACATGCACGATAGCGTTTTTTCAACCAGCACTGATGTTGACTTTGAGAAGTTTTTGATAGAATCCGCGAGTGATCTCGATAAACAAAAGACAACCGCTACGTATAAAATTCTTTTGAATGACTTTGCTCACCAGTCTTTTCTATTTCAACTCAAAAGTCCTTCTAGAACTTTGGCTCAAATGCAAATCGCTTGTGCAGCTCAATGCATTTCTAGTCATTTAACAGAATATCAAAGCCGTTACAAAACTGGAAAAGCTTCTATGTGCTCTCATCGTGCAGTTAATCTTGGATTTGGAGAATGCAAGGAGTTTGCTGCAATAGGAACTGAGCTTATGCAAAAAGCAGGTTTAGATGCGCAGATGATTGCCTTTAGAACTTCATTTCCATACAACGGTCATGCACTTGTAGGGATCATTTTTTCTGATGGGAGTTCTTACGGAATTGATACAGTCTCAAATGATTGCATTTTTACACCTTGGCTAAAGTAGTGGGAAATAAAATTAGAGAAAAACGAAGATGCTTAAACTTTTTATTTAGATTTCGTGAGGGATTTTATTTTAGGGATTTTATTTTATAAAAACAAACGGATTGACTAACATTTGGGGGACTTAAGGGGGGATTAGGGGGGTAATCCTGTTGGCCAATCCGTCTGTTACTGACTATATAAAGCAAAAATCATGCCGCGTCGAGTTAAAAATAAAGCTTTATTTTATAAGGGGTTAAAAAACTGGGGGTGTCTAAGGATTTGACAGGGTTGGACGAACTCTCCTCAGGAGGGTTAGAGAAAATAGGGTATAATACTCTTTAATATGAGTATGTTATATGTAAAATGTCCAATCTTTAGACAGACAGAGTAAAATTTCATAAAATAAAGGTCGGTTTGGGTTCAAGAAGTAGACAACCTCCCTGCCCCTGAAAAAAACCACCCAATACTAGTGTAATTTTGTCTGACTAAATGGATTTCGTTTTATATTAAAAAAATAATAAAATTTCTAACTTATTAAAATTATAGATTTAAATTTATTTTTCAATAACCAACTAAATTGGCACGGTGATTGCTATATGCGTCGCAGGTTTCATTGTGAATTACTGTGGTCTGAAACCAGAAGTGAATTACTCCTGAGGTTTGACACTCTTGTTTTGTGAATAAGAGTAAATCCCTGAGGTGAGTCGTTCAAAACGGTACCCTTGTTTGGCAAGGGCATATTAAAAGGAGTGCGGAAAATGAATAAGAAAGTAAAGAAACTTAAACTAGGCATGGTCATGCTGGGGGCAGGATTTCTTGCCTCAGTCATGGTGTTGCCCATCGCAAAAGGCGAGTTGATCTATGATAATGAGAGGCCAGAAGCTTCTCAAGACGACTCTGTAGCGCGCGCATTAGAGGCGACACAGGGAAACCAAAGTGCTGGCTTAAGCAGTGGCCAGACGAGTGGCAATGTTGCTCCCATCATTATACAGCAACAGCCCACGGTCACTTCTCGAGTGGCGTCTACTTCTTCTTCGCAAATCGAAGAGAATCAGAACTCTGGTCGTGCTGAACTTCTCAGACGGCAGAGAATGCGAGAAGAGATGAAGAATGAAGATGTTCTCCAGGAACGTCTTGAGACTTTGCGTTTGAAAGACGAAGAAAAGCGCACAGATCTTATTTTGGGAAATAATGCAACTGTGGCTACCACTAATGCCAATGGCAATATACAGATCCAGAGCCAAACGGTAACAGCTCCTGCGACAGAGTTAGCTGAAACTTCGGCTAAACCTAAAAAAGAAATTTCTACCGACGAAGGAAGTACAGGAGTGGGCGTGAGCTTAATCCCTCATTTTGGAATGTCCAGTATGTCAGGTAACGAAATGTATGAAATCCAATCTCGTTATTCTGCGGGCATTGGACTCGGTGTACGGGTTGCAGATAATATGGAGTTCGAAGCAGTCTATTCTTATAGCGAGTATGGAATGAAAGGGATCAGCTCAAACCCGATTATCCGAGATGCGCAGGGATACAGCACTGGAAATTTGAATCCTGATTTTGAAAGCAGAGCTTACAAGCAGAACTTAGTGGATGCTGGATTAAAACTCTTAGTGCTTAATGCAGATTCGAAAATTCGTCCCTATGTAGGGGGTGGTGGAGGGTATTCGAAGTCTTATTTGAACTACGATTCTCGAATGGTAGATTTTTTGAACCAAAATAGGTTTAATAATCTTGCAAGCGATTACGAAGTGTCTTCGCTTGTGGGCTATCTTTCGACAGGACTCGATGTTCGAGTGAGCAAGAGTGTTTCTGTTGGAGCAGCGTTCAAGTACTACAAAGTACTCTCTGCTAAAGAAAATCACGTCAACGCTATGGCGATGCCTGGTTACGGAAGTGGATATCGTGGGTATCAAAATTGCTTAGCCAATCAGCAAGATTACGAGAAAGCTATGGAAGGTGGATCTTTAGCGCGAAACAGCTTCTACACGATCACTGCTGGAGTGAATTTTATCTTCTAAAAAATATTAGTGGAGGAAGCCGCACGAGCAGATAAGAGCTCACTGTAGGATGGAGCTCTTATCTGCTTTTTTAATACGACTACCCAAATCGTATGCCCTCTAGAGGCTCCAGCTTCGCTGCTCTCTGACTGGGATACAGACATGCGATCCATATAATGAAGAGTGCAGTGATCGCAGTGATTAAGTAATATCGGAAATCAAAACTGACGGGCAACATTCTGTCATAATAAATTGCCGGTAGAGTGATAAACTCGTAACGGCTCAAAGCAGTGCAGATGAGTAAGCCCAGTAGACAACCGCCTCCCACGCCAATGGCTCCAATAAAAACTCCCTCTGACAAAAAAATTCCCGCAATTTGGGAGTTCAGCGCTCCCATGGCTTTCAGAATTGAGATTTCTCTCTTTTTTTCCAGAACCATGAGTGAGAGGGTTGTCACAATGTTAAAAGATGCTACTATGATAATAAAAGCCAAGATGACAAACATGGTAATACGCTCTAACCTCAGGGCTTTAAAAAGATGTGAGTTGAGTTCGACCCAATCTTGTATTTTAAACTGAGTGCTCATTTCTCTGAGTCTCGCCGCAAGTGCAGGCGCCTGATCAAATTTTTTAAGTGTGAGCTCCCAATGCGA
>JAHFAB010000343.1 GCA_023250795.1 Bacteriovoracaceae bacterium | reverse complement strand
TTGGGTATATATACTTGGCGCAGCTGACTAGTCCAGTTTTTAAACGGCTGACCTTGCGCCGAGGAAACTCAACTTTTGAGGTTGTTTATGTATAAAAGAAAAAATAACAAGATATTAGAGGGAATTGCAAAACTAACGCAGAAAACGTAATTTTTCGGGGGTTAGTCTGCTGAACTCTATTTCATTCCCGAAAAATCACATTTTCTGCATCAGCTTTGTAATTTTATATAAATAATTCCTTGAAATTCGTGTTTTTTAAGCAGGGGGATTCATTGCTATTCCCATAACAGCTCGTATGATTGGCTTTTGATCAATGCTAAACAGCTAACTTCATGAGTTGATCTGCAGCTAATACAAGAACCCCAAACATAAGATGGCAAGCAACTTTGGCATGTCCGCGCACTCTAACTTTGCAGGCTCCAAATTCATCCTTTAAACGGGAGTTAGCTCTTTCTGCTGTTGTTCTCGCGTTATACCGAATCGCTTCGGCTGGGGCCCAGTTCAATATTCGTCTTGCCTTACATTCAAGTTCCATTTCTCCTTTTAGCTCTTTGTCTCTATATGGATTTTTGTCAATTAGTGCTTTATGACCAAGAGCCTCACTGTATTCAATAATACCAGGCACATAATAAGCAGCATCCATGAGGTCGTAGAGGTTAATGATATTTTTTGCAGTCATGGACGCCAATGGAATTGCCACCTGACTATCATGCACTGAAGCCGAAGTAATGATGATGCTTACTGGGATACCTCCATCTATAGTGTCCATATGCAACTTGTAGCCATGCCAATACATTGTGTTGCCTTTACTATCTTTCTTTCCTCCTTTGTTGCAAGCTGTTGGCAAATCGTTTAGCATTTCCTCCAGTGTCATCGTTTTTTGTTTTTCTATCCGCGTAGGCTCTGGTGCGACTCTTTGTTCCTCTTTCTTGGGGCGGCCTTTTTTCTTTTCAAGAGGTTGCTTGTCTTCATCCGCTTTTTCTTTTCTCTGAGGTTTTTCCCTGGCTTCAATAGGTGTAGAATCTCGTGAGTTATGGAGAATGATTTCATCGCCTAAAGTATTTCTGATCAGAACTTGGTGCACTTGCTGTGGCAATTGAGTATTAGAAAACTCAGCAAATGCTCTCGAGAATGTTGATTCGTGAGGCAGCAGTGCCCTGTTTTCCCATCCGCAAATTCGTCTCAGGTTTTTGTCAGTTTTTAAACGCTCAATCAGATGGGTGGTTGTGTCCATGTTGTAAACAGTTTTAGCCACAAAAGATCTTGCAATTGCAGAGCGTGTTTTTAAGGGACGTCCTTCACACCCATAATAAGTGGGAAGAAACTGTTCAATGCGTATAAATTCTAAAATTGTAATGAGCTGTTGCTGTTTTGTCGTTAGCGGATCTAACTGTTCTTCCAGCCAAGGAAAAAGTGTTCCTTGAATATTGTTCCAATATTGTGATAATTTGTTGGGCAGTTGGCTCATTGAGTCGCTCCTTGTTTTGATGTGGTGAGTTTGTGGTAATTCACATCATATCAGAACAAGTGTTTTATACTAAGCAGCTTACGAAGACTAGGGCCATTTTTCACATAAAATTACAGAACTAAGAAAAAGAGACGATTTTTCGGGGTGAAAAATAAAATTGAACCTATCACCCCCCCCCGAAAAATCGTCTCTTTTTCTTAGTTTTGCAATTCCCTCTATAGTAGTCGAGATTCTTCTGAGACCACTTTTTGCTCAGCACTTTTCTATCTGAGCCAAATCCAGTTGTCTGAATTTACAGAAACGATGTTACACTACCGAAAGACATAATGGATATGCCGGATGAAGTGAAAAGGGATTTTGGATTTGGCCTTTCCCAGGCACAAAAAGGCAAGTTTCCAGATATAGGTAAGCCGCTGAGTGGATTTGGTGGATCTAGTGTTGTAGAGCTTGTGATGGATCATGGCGAGGGGACCTTCAGAGCCGTCTACACAGTGCGATTTGCAGAAATAGTGGCTGTTACATGTGTTTCAAAAGAAGAGCAAGAAGGGCATAAAGACCCCGAAACAGGATATAGAGTTGGTCCGATCTAGATTAAAACTAGCTGAAGAGATGTACAAAGATTGGAAAAATAGGAGAGGTAAAAATGGCTAAGGCAAAAGAAACAGATTACGAGATTACCGAAGGAAACATTTTTGCAGCTCTTGAGCTTGATAATGCTGATGAACTACTGGCTAGAGCGAGTCTTTTAGATCAGGTCAGCACTCTTATTAAAAAAAGTGAACTTTCTCAACAAGAGGTAGCGAAAAAACTGGGCATTACTCAGCCAAAAGTCTCTATGTTAGTCACAGGTCGCCTATCTCAGTTCAGTACAGATACCCTCCTTCACTACCTTTCTGTTCTCGGATGCGAAGTTGAGATTCGGGTTAGAAAACCACGAGCCAAGACGGGTATATTTAGACGCAAAGGATGTATTGCTGTCTGTTGATCCTATGAGGAGCATTTCCTTGTAGGAGGGGCTCATCTTCCTTATTCTGGCCTAGGTTATGTGTCTCGGCATGGGGCTGTCTTTGATTGGCAGCCACTTAAATAACACTTGAAGTTATTAATTTTTAATTAATTCTGCATCTGTTGAGTGTTAGTATAAAATAAGAAGGAGCCTTACTTTTCCCCATGTTACTATTGGTTGTGCTCCTTTAAAAGGCCTTCATAAAATTGTTCCAAATCCCAAGAAGAAGTAAATGCACAAGACTGGGTGGCTTGTTTAAGTAGAGAATGGATGGGGTGTAAGCTGTTCCAATGACCTTGAAGATCGGAAAATGGGAATTTCACAAGGAAAGGACCATCACCACATCCTCCAACTGAATAAGGTTGGAAAATCACAATCAAATATTGATCATCCATAACGAAAGTGCGGATATCATCTTGAGCAAGGGTTGTTCTTAGAGGTTCATTTCCTGCGAAGTAAGATGTAAGGGTTTTTTTGAGGTGATCTTCACAGGTTTTCCTTAAAAATTCCTTTTGGGTCTCAGTGGTAAAGAGGTCATCCAATGTAACTTCTTTGTACTGATCATTAACGATACAAAACGTTTTTCCTTCATAGCGCTGCCACCCATGAGGTAGGCGATCATGGACTGTTAATGTACCGAAAAGGCTAATAACTGCTTTGGAG
>JAHFAB010000342.1 GCA_023250795.1 Bacteriovoracaceae bacterium | reverse complement strand
AGAGTGTAGAACAAATCATTCGCCAAACGATGAACTATAAGAAGCGGATTGTTCAAGAGGGGCCTATCGTAACTGAGGCTAAGGGTTAATCACTATGGATCTAGCGTCGCTGATTGGAACTTTTTTGGGTGTAGGATCAGTCGTGGGAGGGCAAGTTCTCGAAGGAGGACACCTCAGTCAGATCATGCAGGGGACAGCTTTTCTGATCGTCGCAGGAGGGACGATGGGAGCTGCACTCGTTTCTTTCCCCATGCAAGATATTAAGAAAGCAATTACCCTCATCCCGATGGTTTTTAAAAACGTAGACATGGATGTCAGACCTACTATTGATGAAATTATTCGCATTGCAACGATTGCGAGAAAAGAGGGAGTTTTAGCGGTAGAGGGACAGAGAGATTCGATTCAAAATATATTGTTTAAGAAATGTATAAAATATGTGATCGACGGTTTTGAGCCCAATACTGTCAAAGAAATCATTGATACAGAAATTTTTATAGCTTTTGAAGAAGAAGAGGCTGCTGGAAAGTTTTATGAAGGTGCAGGGGGGTTTGCACCGACGATCGGGATTATCGGAGCGGTGCTGGGACTCATTCACGTTATGTCCATGTTGAACGATCCTTCCAAAATCGGAGACGGTATCGCTGTTGCGTTCGTCGCGACGGTGTACGGGGTGGGTATGTCCAATCTTTGGCTCATTCCTTGGGGAACAAAATTAAAACGCAAAGCCGCTCAAAAAATGCTGACCAAAGAAGTGGTTAAGCTTGGGGTTGTGGGTATTCAAGAGGGTTTGAACCCCCACTTTTTACAAGAAAAACTCGAAGTTTTTGTCGAAGAACATTTACGCAGGGGTGACGATCACGGAGGGAAGAAGGCTTGAAGAAAAAGCACCCAGAGCACGTCAATCTTGAACGTTGGCTGGTTTCTTATGCCGATTTTATTACGCTACTCTTTGCATTTTTCGTGATTATGTATGCTATTTCTCAAGCGGATATTTCAAAGTTTAAAAAAGTTTCACAAAGTATTAAGGCGGCTTTTTCGGCCGCGGGTCCAGTGGGAATGATCGATCTCGGTGGAGCTTCTGGTGGTAACACTGCAAACCCCCTAGACACGATCGAGCCTCCTGGCGGTCGGGTGATGAATTTGCCAGCTGGAAAAACCAACACGGCTTCTGACCCTGATCCTCAGCTGCAGGAAATCAAAGAGCTTCTAGAAGAGACGATCAGTTTAGAGCTCGGAGTCACTGACCTCTCTGAAAAAATGCAAATGAATTTTGATAGCAGGGGGCTTGTGGTGAGGTTGGCTGCCAAAGATTTTTTTGATCAAGGTGAAGTCGAAGTAAAGCCTGATCTACAGCCCATGCTTGATCGAATCGGAAGAGTGATATCACGGAGTAAAAGATTGATTCGTGTTGAAGGGCATACTGATCCTAGCGAAGCCAAAACACAGGGGTTTACAAGTGATTGGGAGTTATCTGCTGCGCGTGCTGCGTGGGTGATTAAGTATTGGCTCAAAAGGTTTGAGTTTGATCCTAAACGTTTAGGGGCTGCTGGCTATTCGCATTTTAGGCCTCTTTCTTTGAGTAAGAATGAATGGGCAAAAGCAAGTAATAGACGCGTCGAAATTATTGTTTTAAATAATCAGTATGAATAAGCTATAATACCTAGAAATATAATATAGAGAAAAATAATTCTTTAACTTAAAAAATAGAGAGATACAAATCTTCGTGAGCACACATCCGTGTGCCTCTTGGTCGACATCCTGTCGACACGCCTTCAACGAGATTTGTATCTCTCTATTTTTTAAGTTAAAGAATTATTTTTCTCTATATTATATTTCTAGGTATTATAGCTTACTCTGCATGATTTCGGTAATTAGATCGGTCATTATGTCTACAACATGGTCGAGATCTTTTTCTTTAGATTTTTCTGGAGATTTTTCGGAGGTTGAGGGGAACCAGTGGGTAGAGTCGTTGCCGAGGCCCCATAAAAATCCAAGCTTTAAGTAGCTGGCCAGACGGACAGATCTTGGATCTACATTTTGATGAGTATAATGTTTCCAGACTGTGATCATTTTGTGAACATAGGCATTCTCAGTTTCACGGATTCGCTTCCCGAGTGGTCCAGGATCGTTGCGATAGCGAAAATAAAGCCCAGGGGCCCAAGAATATTTTTTGATGAGATCGACAGAGGACCAAAGCCTTGTTTTTTGAAAACTCTTCCAACTTTCAAAGTTTTTTTCCTTGTCTAAGGTGACGAGTTGGACAAAACTTTCCATTCCGAATTTAACCGCTTCTTCGATCATTTTTTCAAGTGAACTGCCAAAATAATAATAAAGTGTGGATCTCGGTACTTTTGTGAGCCTAGAGATCATGGAAAAACTCAGATCAGACGGAGGATGTCTCAACATGAGCTCTACGATTTTTGCAAGAAGGGCGTCTAGGTCTAGTTTTTTTCTCTGCATCGCAGCATAGAGTCTATGAGAATTGTATTTGAGTTGCAAGCTCCCAAATTGGGGATAGAATATTTGAACGGAAGGGAGAGTGTGGGATGAAATATCTAATTCCAGTTTTATTATTACTGTCTGCCTGTGGGAGGGAGAACGTGCCCGAGGGGTACACGGCGCTGCACTTTTCTTCTGGGGGGCATGCCCCGAGTTTATCGGAGGCGCTTGGGTCTCCATCACAAAACATTGCTCCACTTTTTGTCACCTTAACGGGAGGGGTGATGGTTTATATTCATGGAGTAAATGGAACCGTTTTTTCGACAAATATGTTCTTAAACGACGAAAACAATACAGCCGCTAATCTCACAGTCCCCAATGGAACGTATAAAGTTTTTAGTTTTGGATATAGCGGAGGCAATTTAACTGGGGACACAAAATGTGGTTATGGCGAAGGGGGAGCGGAAATTCCCCTTACAGGTGGGAGCAAGACGATCGGTATCACTATGAACGACTTGAATTGTGGACACGCTCCCTTTTCTGACAATGGGACTTATGTGGATCTGAATAATCACTTTCTTCCTTTGAAGGTTGTAAGTTGTACTCCCAACTACTTTACTGGAGTGTTAAGCGATACAGGAGCCTGTCCAGGTGGACCGATTAACAGTGTTAATGCAGGAATTCCAATCTATGTGAAAGATGCA
>JAHFAB010000019.1 GCA_023250795.1 Bacteriovoracaceae bacterium | reverse complement strand
GTTGGACTTGTGGGAAATTCTTCTATTAATGATATTAGCTATGGACCACCATTTCAAGTGTTCCCTTCTGGAGTTACGGAAGTTGCTGTGTCAAGTAGTAATGTTTGTGCCCTAGTCAATCAGGAGGTCTTTTGCTGGGGACTAAATGGTTCTTCGCAGCTTGGGATTGGTATCTCTCCAATCCTGTCACCAAAAACAGTAATTTCAAGTGGTGTGAAATTAGTTTTTGTTGATCAATCTGAAAAAAATTCTGATCTCAAACATTCTCCTGAAGCCATATTACAGGGGAATGGGCCTCGAGTTTGTGCAATTGTAAATAATGGTGAGCTCTATTGTTGGGGATATCGTGAGCTACGTGAGTTAGTAGGGGTTCCAAACTTTGTATTCCAAGCCAAACCCTATAAAATATTTCCTCAGGGAGTTACAGATGTCAAATTAGATAATGGTATGCTAACCTTAGTAAATGGTGCACTTTTTAGTTTGGGTGGCCGGAATGGAGATCCCGATGCAAACTACAAGAGATTGGGAGAACTGTTCCAATTTAAGACAATTAGCTCTGGCGTAAAAAAAATATTCAACGGCCCTTGTGCAATTGTAAATAATGGTGAGCTCTATTGCTGGGGACAAATTCCTCCATACTACAATGGCCCTCCTGTTCAAATTTTTTCTTCTGGTGTGACAGATGCAGATCCATCGAATCACAGTGCTGTTGTTAATGGAGCATTAAAGGTTTGGCATTACGTAAGTAACTCAATAGTGATTAAGGAGTATTTTTCAGCAGGTGTAACTAAATTATTTTCTCCATCTCCAGATTCTGGACCGTCGTTTTTTGCGAATTTTACAGCCAACGGACTACCTTATCGTATTTTCACCCCTTACATTCAATTAGGTCCGGATGTAGGTGTTGATTATGGTCCTCTTTTGCCACCAGCGTTCTCTGGTTTTTCTGAAATTGCTATTGGTCCAAAAAATGGAAATGCATTTGGGGAGCATGATTGCGTGATTTCTAGAGGTGCACTTTATTGCTGGGGGAATAATTCTCTTGGACAAATCGGGAATAATTCAACCACTGAGGGTGTTCCTCCATTTCAAGTTTTCTCATCTGGAGTTACTCAGGTTAAAGCATTTCGTGAAAGAACTTGTGCAATTGTAAACACGGCATTGTATTGTTGGGGTGATAATGAGTTTGGTCAAGTAGGAAATGGCAACACAAATCCGCAGCTCACACCATTTCGTGTCATTAAAAATGGTGTAGCTCAGGTTGAGATGGGTGAAGACCTGACATGTGCAGTGTTAGTAAGTGGAGAATTAAAGTGCTGGGGGGTGGACAATAGCAGCCACTTGGGTGCCGGAACAAATTTCTTTTTGACACCACAGAAGGTGATTTTGCCTAAAGCTGAATTGTAGAAATATATCCTGCATGGGCACTTGACGTCACCTGCGGTTTAACTACAATTTATGAGATGTGGAGTATCCGAAAAACTATCTGGAACTGCTGAAGTTCAGTGAGGATGACCGCTTCGAGTATCTTTCATTGGGGTCAGAAACGATTTGAAACGTTCCTAAAATATCGTGCCCATCTTTAGGGCGGTTTTTTGGTATTTTATTTTGAAAGATAATTTGCTCAGCTTCTTCTACTTCGAATGTGGAGAATTTGGTAAAAAATGAGTATTTTTAGGAATTTCTGGTCAAACTTTAGGCTAAATAGGAATTTCCTGTAAAACTAGTGCGTTAGTCATGTGGGAACATGAACTGAGTACTCAACGAGTAGCTGGTGCTTCGCCCACCGGCAGGATTTCTAGTCAATATTTTGCGTTTCACAAGCTCGTCAATGTCGCGAGAAGCTGTGTCCTGCGAGCATTTTCCAAGTGCAGCCCATTTTGAAGAAGTCAGTTTACCATCGAAACCATCGAGTAAGCGGTTGATGATTTTTCTCTGACGGGTGTTGAATTGTTCCTCACCATGAGTTTCCCAGAACTGAGCTTTCTTGAGCACAGAGTCTAGAATCGTCTCTGCCCCTTGGAACGCACGACCTAGGCAACTCAAGAACCACTCTAACCAGTCAGTAATGTTCAGACCTCCCTTTTGGGTCATCTCTAGAATGTCATAGTAGGCTTTTCGTTCAGAGCAGATTTGAGCTGACATGCTATAGAAGCGTTGAGAGCTCTGTTCCGATCGTGCAAGCATCATGTCGGTGATCGCACGAGCAATTCGGCCGTTGCCATCGTCGAATGGGTGAAGGGTGATGAACCAGAGATGGGCAATGCCTGCCTCAATCACTGTATCGGTAGATTTTTTACCCTTGAGCCATGAGAGAAAGGTTCGCATTTCCAGATTCAACCGACCGGCTGCAGGAGCTTGGAAATGAATCCGTTCTCTTCCAATGGGTCCTGAGACAACACGCATCGGCCCCTTCTTGTCATTGCGCCAATTTCCAACAGTAATTTTAGAAATGCCACTACGGCCTGTGGGGAACAGAGAAGCGTGCCAATTGAACAGCCGCTCCGCAGTGAGTGGTGCTATAAAGTTTTGAGTTGCGTCTAACATCATTTCAACAACACCTTCGGTATTTCGGTCGGCAGGAGTGAGTCCACTGATATCCATACCTAAGCGTCGTGCGAGAGATGAACGCACTTGCATCCGATCAAGCCTCTCACCCTCAATCTCGCTGGACTTGATCACATCTTCAGTAAGGGTTTGAAGCACCGCCTCAGTACGAAGATTGAACCCAAGTCGTTCCATCTGTCCAATCAGGCGTCCTTGACGATGCCGTACGTCAGTGAGTCGGGCGGTCAGGTGTTCCTGATCCCAGCTAAACTTGGGCCATTTTTCATGTTCGTAGATGTATTTCACAGTGCATCTAATCTCCGCATATTATACGGAGATTATAAGATCTAATCTCCGCAAACACCAGGACATTTTTTTGGCTCACACCTGCCCCCAAGAACCAAGAAAAATTAAAAGTTTACGCCCACCCACCGATAAGTCATTTGGATGGTAATCTTGTGAAAATCAGTGCGTTTACAAATATTGTAAATCTCAAGAATCTTGTCATAGAGAAGCAAGATGGAGCGGGACAGAATTCAAAAGAGCACACAAGAGATGATTCTTCTCACCAGAAAGAGGAAAAGCAGTCCGGAGACGTCCCCAAAATAGAGGTCAAAGACGGTGAAGTGCAGGCAGCCCTAGAGGCTTTTAGGAAGGACTCACAGAATAATGGACTTGCGCCCAGTTTGGAGGGATCGGCCCTGGGTTTGAAAGTCATTTTGAGGGATGGCTCAGGGGCCATTGTGCGACAGTTTTCTGGCGAAGAATTCGTGAAGCTTCGGGAGGCCGCTAATCTGGATGGCCGTTCACGCGGAAAAATCCTTGATCAAAAACTCTAAAGTCGTTATTGAATAAGCAAGATATGGCACTCTTTGTTTTTTCAGATCTTCATATTTCCGATGAGGAAGACCCACTTTATCAAGCATTTCTATCGGTGTTATCTCATGGATTCGAACGGCCACAGAGTGGAGATACTCTCGTTATTGCTGGGGATTTATTTGATCTTTTTGTAGGGAATAAAAAAGTTTTTCTCAACCGTTATTCTGCCTTTTTTGACTCCATGAGGAGTTTGGCAAATCGGGGAGTCAGTCTTCATTACATTGAGGGCAATCATGACTTTTTTTTAAAAACAGCTTTATCTAGCATTCCAAGCTTACAAGTTCACTCCGCTGATTTTGATCTTGAACTCGGTGGGAAAAGGTTTTTCTTTGCCCATGGGGATCAAGTGGATTGCACAGAATATGGATATCGACTCTTGCGTGGTTTTTTTAGAAGTCCTGTCATGAAAACTTTGGTCAGTGTTGTCCCAGGTGAGTGGTTAGATCTCATAGGGAAAAAAAGCAGTCAGTACAGTCGATCTAAAAAACCACTTTTGATCCAAGATCTTGAAACAGAAAAAGCAGAACGATTGCGAAGAGTCTACCGGAGTTTTGCTGCCGAACGTTTGTGTGAAGGATACGATTTTGTTGTTTTAGGGCATTGCCACGATTTGGATGAGATGTGGTTTAACGTGGGTGATCGCAGAGGACAATACATTAATGTGGGCTATCCAAGGCTGCACGGTGCTTATTTGCTTTGGACACCTCATGCAGCAGAAGAAAAGACGGGATTTGTTCGAAAGTCCTTTTTTGATTCTAACGCACTCCGAAGAGAAGTTTCTCCTGGAGAAGTCCGAAATAGTCCCGGGTTGGAGAAGCAATCAGTTTGAGAGAGTGTTTTTTATAACGGCGAACGGTCATGATATCCTCTGCCTCAAAACTCACAGCATCTTGTCCATCGAGCGTAAGGTAAACGTTTCCTGGACGATCACTCAGACGAATTTTCAATTCAGAGTGATCGGGCACCACTAATGGACGTTGCGTGAGACTGTGCGGACAGATCGGAGTCAAGATCAGCGCTCCTAAAGAAGGTTCTACAATCGGGCCTCCGGCTGATAATGAATAGGCCGTAGATCCTGTAGGCGTACTGACAATGAGTCCATCTGCTCTAAGAGTGTTGACTATTTTTCCGTTCATCGCAATTTGAATTCCAATGATCCTTGCTATAGCCCCTTTTGCGATGACTGCATCGTTTACCACAGGACCTTGAAAGACCGTTTTCCCATTTCTCTGGAGCGTGACTTCTAGAAGGGCTCGTTCGCTATAATAAATCGGTTTTCCTTGGATGACATCGTTTACAGTATCAAAAGCTTCGCTTTGTTTAATTTCTGTCAAAAATCCAAGCTGCCCCATATTAATACCCATGACAGGAACACTTCGTTTTCTCATGAGTCTTGCGATACTGAGGTAAGTTCCATCCCCCCCGAGGACAATAATTAGATCAGTATTTTGAACCATTTTATTTTTTTCAATAACTTGAATTTTATTTTTAGGCCCAGAAAATTTTTTATTTATTTTTTTGAGTTCATCGGCTGTTTCAGTGCTTTCGCTTGCAAAATATACTTTTATTCTATTTCTTAATAATATTTGGGCAATATCCAATGCAAGCGCGGCAGCTTCAGGATTGCGGTGTTTAATAATAAAACCAGCTCTCTTTAGTTTTATTTTTTCAGTTTTGAGCATTTTGGTTTCATTTCTCCGTTTATAATAGATCTGGGTTTAATATTCTTTTCTTAGTGGTTATGGAAATAATAGGAGTTTCCTGAGAAATATTTTGTACCACCATCGGTTTAGAAAGACGAAGAGAAAAGACAACCCAATCTTTGAGAATGCCTAAACCTAGGAGTAATTGTTCGTAAATTTCTGCTCCCTCTTGCCCCTGGGTTTTTAGATCTTGTCCCCTTATATTGTGCATGAGAACTTTTTTCATATGAGAAAAAGCGAGGAGAGGCAGGTGGGTTTGCCCTAGTCTAGCTGCAAGTTCGTCGAGATCTTTTAGTTTATTACCTAATGCTTGGATTTCATCTCGATCTGAGATTTTCATCAGTTTTTCAGAGGGAAGTTGTGCGTATTTCACAGACATTGCCAAGGATGCATTTTTTGCCTCTTCAAAAATTTTTCTTAATACTTCGACGGATTCTTCTAGCTCTCTGAGAAATTTGATCAAATCAGGATTCAGATTTTGTCGATGAAGCTCTTGTCCGATTTGAGGAGCCCATCCGCAATACCAACTTCTTGCAATATGTCCCATTACTTGGGATAGCCAGGCCTGAATTCCAACTGGACTTAAGAGCAAGGGTTCATAATAAACTCCACCACCGTCTTGGATCGTTCTAATCTTTGTTCGATAGGGTTGAACCGCACTAAACTCTTCGCTGAGTCCTATCTTGAGTGAAAATTCTTTTAGACTGACATGCCTCTGATGTGCCCACTCTTGGTATCCATAGGCCCAGAGCAAATATACAGACTCTACCGTTAGATTTTCTGCTTGATCTGCATGCAGGACATAGTGCCCATTTCCATAGGGGCCATTTTCTCTCCAATATTTTTTCCCATGAGAAAGATAAAGTGAACGTGTACCAAAAACACAGGCCAAATGAAGTGTGGCTAGACTCTCGCTGATGACCCAATGAGATTTGCTGATCAAAAAAGCCCGAGTATCAAAATCATTTCCGATTTTTTCATCTCCTAAAATAAAAATCAAACATTCTGGATGATCTTTTTTGATGAGTGAAACGAGTCTTTCCCAATTATGTAGTTCCCATTGAGAGGGTTTCGATAGGGGTTCGACACAGATCCATTTTTTAGAATAGTCTTTTGGGCTTAATCCGATTTTATTTTCGTCTATTTTGAATTCAAAAAAATCCTTCCCAGTCACTGCAGTTGCACCAGGATTCGTTGGCTCTCCTACATGAATTTGTAGGGCAGTGAGCACCTGGGTGGTGAGGATGTCGGTGATATGAATATTTTGTTCTATTTTATTTTTTTCTTCATCTCTCTGAACTACCGCCTGAATATAATGACTCCAACCCTCTGGGGAAAATAATTGGCCATTTTTTTGACGAGTGTACCCAATCTTAATATAGCCAGGAATGAGTGCAGCGAGATAACTGCTGGATTCAGAATAAGTCCAATTTACAACAAAGTCCCAGGCTGTTTGAGTGAGAGGTGCTATCCACTCTGCAAAGTCATGAATGGACTGAGTTTCCAAGTTATGATGAGCGGGAAGAAAAACAGATTTTTCTATCCATTTGATGCGTTTTACAGTATCAGAAAAACACTCTCTCACGAGAAGATGGATTTCTATTTCTGGGTAAAGCTGCTTGATAGCTTTTAGTGCCATTAAGCTTTGTAGAACATCGCTTAAGCCACTGAGTTGTATAATGAAGAATCTAATTTTTTTATGAGAGGTCATTTTTATCCTCTGCATTTTCTAAAATAAAAGCTTCAATAAAACCGATCAATAATTTTTCAGTGTCTTTATGATCAGTCAGTGGGTTTTTAGAGATCTCACCTTGTAAGTGTTTTCCATCTGTAGCCATCCGTCCTCCATGACAGAGTTCATTTTTAAAAACTCAATTAAAAACGTTCAAATTTCCCATTCCACAGTATTTTGCAATTAACTCTAAAAGTTCCCTGGCCCCTGTGTGTTCAGGTTGAAGTTCTATTATTTTTAGAGTCAAAGCTTTCGATTCTTCAATTCTACCCAAATGAAATTCGAGTCCAGCTAAGCTATAGAGCACTTGGATGTTCACAGGAGAGACGTCAGCAAATTTTCTGACAAATTCTGCAGCTTTAGAATAACTTTTGATTTCATAAGCACATTTGATCAAACTAAAAATAATCGAAGTCTGATGGATGTTGAGTTCTAAAGACTTTAGATAGTAATCATGGGCAAGTGGCTTGTCTCCCATTTCATAGCTACAGTTACCAAGACCAGAGAGAGCAGAAAAGTTTTTTGGGTTTGCGGCATAGGCTTCCCGGTAGCAGTGCTTGGCCTCTGTGTTTTTTCCAGTTTGACAGTAGAGATCACCCAGTGATGTTAATAGTTCTTCTGAGGTTGGGTTGATTTCAAGAGCTTTTTTGAAGTGAAGTTCAGCGTTTTCAGTTTTGCCTGTTTTTAGATAGCAATTTGCAGCTATTTTATGAAAAATGGATTTTGTAGGTTTGTTGAGATCTTTGAGACCCAGTGATTTTTCCATCAATTCTGTAGCTTCTTGGTATTTTTTTTGTTCCACGAGAACAGAGGCAAGTCTGACAAATGCTTCAGTAGTTGGATTATAGGTAATGTGTTTTTGAGCGTCTAAAAAATAATTCTCTCCTTCGAAACATTTTCCGAGCCAGTAATGGGCGAGTCCAGATGACTCTCCTGATTTCAATAAGGTATAAAAAATGTTTTTTGCAAGGGCATATTCTTTGGTTTTAAAAAGAAGCTCTCCATTGTTAAACAAATAAGAACAGTTTAGTTTTCCATTGGGGAGGTAAATTCCATCTAAGTTAGATTTATTAATAGGAGAGTGATTTTTAGTGGCTCTTTCCTGGGTTTTTAGAGGTTTTAATTGTACAATATACCCAAATGAACCACTGATCTCTTTTGTGTCAAAATGATATAATATTTCATCAATAGTTTTAAGTCGAACCATTCGATCGCCCCTCGTAGGTAGGGGGATAATATCTATGAGATCAAAACCCTCTTGTTTTAGATCTTTGGTTAGCATTGCTTCTAGTGTGTCCATGGGATTAGTCATAGTTTCTGATCAATCCCTTCCCCACTTTCATTGACCCATGAACTTTTGAACTTGTTCAATCTATTTTTACTATTTTCGGATAAATTAAGATTCTGAATCAAATTCTGTTTTTCATTTTCTATATAAAATAAAATTTTGTCGTCTGTTTCTATTATTTTATGAGTCAACTGTTCTTTTTCTTTATTGATTGATTGGATTTTCTGAACAAATTCGGTGCTTCTTTTGACTTTGGGTATTTTGTTTGCTAAGTCTAATATCCTGCGATCACATAATGAGATCGCTTTTATATAGGATTCTCTCTTTTTCTCGAAACTCTCAAGTTCTGAAAAATTATGATTTTCCGCCGATTTTAAAAATAAAACTGACAATGATAGAAATTTTTTTAAACATCTATTTTTACTTTGAAGAAGGGATATTACTTCCATTTGGTGCATTTCCTTTTTCAACTTGTTCTACAGCAGTTTTCCATCCGCTATAGAGCGTTTCTAGATTTTTCCGAACACTTTCTAAAGCAGCTTTTGAATTTTCAAGATTCGCTTTAACCAGTTGCTCTGTCATAAAATTGTACAGTCGTTCCAACTCTCTAGCAATGTCTCCTCCCATTTCGAAGTTCAGAGAATTGGTGAGCTCATTAATGATATCGTGAGTCTTAACAATATGGACCCCTTTTTGCGCTAAGTCCTTTTTGTCCAAATAGAACGTCGCTTTTTTGACGTTCTGAATCGCTGCTTCATACAGAAGAAGCAAAATTTTTCCGCGAGACGCGGTAAGTACCGACATTTGTTTGTATTGATTAGCACCGTAATTACTAGCCATCTATCATCCCCCTCTATGCACCAGAAAGTTAGCCACCACCTAAGAGTTGTGAAACTAAGTTGCCTCCACCGCCAGCCCCAGGAAGTGTTGCACTCAAATATTGTTGTTGTCTTTGTAAATTACCTACTGAAGCTTCAAGTCTTGCGAATTGTTCTGTCATCGCTTTTTCCTTGAGCTCAATTCTGTGCTCTTTTTGTTCAATTTCATTGTCGATTTGCTTAATTCTAGATCTCAAGCTTTGCTCTCGAAGACTTAGCATTCCATCTGTTGTACGTGTGTAACCACTGATGACTTCTTTCGTTTGATTGGCGAATCCATATTTTCCAGTAATGGCTTCAGCTATTCCGTCGAAATTAGTTTCCATATTTTTTTTAAACTTATCTTCTTTAAAAACAAGTTTACCAGATTTATCAAACTCAATTCCCATCTGATTGAGGAAAACAAATTGGAAATTATCTTCTTCTGGATCTCCAGCCGGAAAACCTTCGTGCATGAGATTTCTGAGTCGATACTCAATAGTTTGCATCCCAGTGTCTCCAGCAAAGGTTGTTTTGGTGTCTGAGTGTTCGTCAACTTGGTTTTGTTTGTTAATGAAGTCTAAGATTCCATTAATCTGATCTACAAGACCCTTTACTTTTCCGGATATTTTTTCGTAATCTTCTGTAATCGAAAGTGTAAACGGTTGATCAGGTTTTGCAGCTTTGAGATGGACTGTGACACCTGTGATGAAGTCTTTGATGACGTTACTCTCGGCTTCGACAGGAAACTCATCCAAATAAAGAAGGGCATTTCTGGATTCATTTTCATTATCAATATAAAAATCTTCAGTTCCATCTAAAAAATAAAAATCTGGAAAGGAGATATGCTCATTTGCACCGTCTTTTTTGCCAGCGAGCATGAGTCGCCATGGGTGCTCTGGATCAGACATGTCTTTGATCACTGAGGCACGAATGGGGTTTGACACATCTTTATTGATGAGATTGGCTACGCCTTTTAGGCTAGAATCTTGTTCATCGATAAAAATATCTCTGGCATCTCCACCAGTCGAATTTACAACGATAAACCCAATACCCAATACCGGATCATCAGGATCTTCAAACCCATTAGAAAGAATCGATGTACGTGACGCAAGTTGATCGATTTGGATCGAATAGGTTCCAGGTTCAGCGTGATCTTTGTCTATCGTCACGCTCATGAAATTGGCCCCGTCTCCAAGGTCTGCTCGAAGTTCACGAAACCGACTGAAATTTGTAAACTCTTCTAATGTCTTTTCTATACCGATAAATTTTGATTTGAAATCTTGGAATAATTTTAATTTCGCTTCTTCTCGTGACTTTCGAGTTTCGAGAGTTTTGACAGGAAGGCGCTCAGCTTCGATGACCTGTTTTAAGGCCTGCTTAAACATTCCTCCACCAACTGGGTCAAAGTTTAAACCCACCTGTTTCTCCCTAAAATTTAGGGCCTCAAAATGAGGACCTATCCTTTACTTATTATGATGATTTTTAAGCACAATTCCAATCGGCAGAATTTACCGTTGAACGGGTTCTATATGTCCTTTGTGTACTGTCAAAATATTGAGATTTCTTAGCCATTGGCCGTCTTTATATCTAATATTTCCAGTGATGCCTGGGAAATTTGAGACATCAGCCAATTGATCTCTGAGAGTATGCCGGGCTTTGCTCTTAAGACTATCCAGAGTCTGTATTAAAATACTCGCCGCATCAAATGCAATAGCTTCTATGCTGCTGGGTTCTTCCTGAAAAATGAGTTTAAACTTTTCTCGAAACTCTTTTCCCTTGGGCGATTCGTCTTCAGAGTAATAAGAATCTAAAAAAACTGCACCTTCAACATAGTTTTGTGAACGAGAGAGAAGTTCTGGGGAGTTCCAAGTGGAAATTCCTAGAAATTTTATTTTTTCTACATCTCGATAAGCAAAAGTAGGCAATATTTGCCCTATGTTTTTAGGTTCATCTGGAATAAAAACCGCCTCATAGTCAACGATAGGTTTGAGATTGAAATATTTTTCAGTTTTTCTATTTCTTTTTTTAATTTTGAGTTCTAGGCGCGTTTGAGCAAGTGCATCCAACTCCTCTTGACGGGATTCAGAATAAAAAAGTCCAGAAAGTTTATCAATATACTGTCTAAAGTCAGTTTCGTCTGAGGGGTAAGGTTCTATTCCAACGATTTCTCCCCCTAAGTTTTCTATCTCATCCCAAAATGCCTGGCTCATCTGTTCCCCAAATTTGTCTTTGGGTTGTAAAATTGCAAACCTATGAAGCCCCATGGATTGGACTGCATACTGAGCAATTTCATGAGTTTGCAGTTTTGGAGTCACAGCAGCTTGAAAAACAAACTTTGATCTTCCCCCGTTTTGTTGAGCAAGCGAGATCAGTGGTAAACCCAGTTCTTCAGTTCTTTTAGTGACCATCTCAATCCCTTTACTCAGGAGTGGACCGATCACAGCTATGACGTGGTGTTTTTCGTAGAGTAGATTGAGAGCTTGTAAAGTCTGTTCTGGTGTTTCTCCGCTATCCTCTAAGATGAGCGTGTATTTCGAATCGGGCTCATCTAAACTAAAAGTTCGAAAAGCTAACTCGATCGCATGCAGGCTTTGATTTGCAAATTTTGCATATTTCCCTTTGTTAGGAAGCAAAATGCCAATTGCATTTTCTGAAGCCGGTATTGCAACGGGTGTAGGAGTGACTGCCTGGTCAGTGTTACTTGGAACAACACTCGGTTTAATTTCTGGTTTTAAGTCTGATTTCGAAAGAATTTTTGCCTTGAGGCGAGAGTATTTTTCTTTCGTGAGTGGGTCTAAGATGTCAAAATTTATTTTTTCTAAAGTTTCGGAAGAGTCTTTGATCTCATTAGACTCAAACTCTGCAGTGGCCAGATTATAGAGCACAAAATTAGAAAAAGAGGGAGAAGGATCCAATTCAATCGCTTTTTTAAACTGAAGTATTGCAAAAAGTGGCTGTTGAGTGAGCAAGAAAATCAATCCGTGGATGTTATACACTTGTGCTAGTCTCACCGAATTAGAAAAAGGTTGATCTTGGGCAAAATTATTTTTATAGAGCGTGATTTTATTTAATAAAGCTTCTGTTTTATTTTTTGAGAAAAGAGTTTGAATTTCTTTGAAAGCTTTAGACTCTTTTTGTGCTTCTACCTTATCGTTTATTGCAAGGTTTGTTCCAGCCGTTATTTGTGGCTGTGGAGTGGCACAACTGAGTAAACCGAACATGCAAATAAAAGCCGTTGTGAGGATCTTCTTTCCAAAAGTCATACCTAGACATTACCTGCCAAATGACAAAGGTTCACCCAAAAAAGTTTTTTACTTTTTCAAAAAAGCTGTGGTGTAAGGGATTGCAGGTCGCTGGTCCGATTTCTTCAAAACGTTTTAACAGATCTTTTTGCTCTGAAGTTAATTTTGTTGGAATTTCTACAAGAATTTTGACGAGTTGATCCCCTCTTCCATACGACCCAAGA
>JAHFAB010000341.1 GCA_023250795.1 Bacteriovoracaceae bacterium | reverse complement strand
CGAAATCGTTTTGAAGGATTTTTTTCTGAAGGGACACAATATCAGTGCAGGAGCTTTTATTTATCCACCTATAGATATGAAGCTTTGTTATAATCTGTGGCTTAGGTGGGGCTCTTCGAGTTTTTTTGGGGAGTTTAACTACATTGCATGGCAGGAATTTACAGATAAAGGCCGCGTTTACAGCAAGAGTATTGGCCTTTCTTTTGGGCTCCCGATTGGGCGGTATTTTTAAGCACAGTGATGTCGGGGACGCACATCACTGTGCTCGCTGTGCAGAGGAAGTGGGGACTTCTTGCAAGCAACCTAAGTCAAACCCAAGTTTTGATGCATGTTCTTTTTTACTAGGATCTTAGGTGACATTTTGCTACTAGTGTCGCAGAGAAAGTGATCTATTGAGCTGGGTTTTTTTGGCCCAGATTTTGCAAATGTAGACCGAGTCATGAAAATAAAGGAGTTTTGAGATGAGAAAGACTGGGAACGGGATTTGGAATTTAGTGTTTTTGGGATTGTTTTTTGTACCCTTTGCGCTTGCTTCTACCGAGCCGGGTAAAAAAGTTTTAAACTTTACCATTTCTTCTGAGCCACCCCAGCTCAACTCCATGAAAGCGAGTGATACTCAAAGTTTCTTTGTTTTGGGACATGTGATGGAAGGTCTGACACGAACTGGGAAAAGTGGAGAAATTATTCCAGGGATTGCAGAAAAGTGGAAGATTGGTGAAAAAGAAGCCACTTTTTATTTGAGAAAAAATGCCCGTTGGAGTGATGGCAAGCCTGTTACTGCTCAAGATTTTGTTTTTGCATGGAAAAATACTTTAGATCCAAAAACCGCTTCGGAATATGCATTTATTCTTTATCCCATCAAAAATGGCGAGGCTATTAACCAGGGGAAAATGTCGACATCAGAGTTGGGAGCCAAGGCTGTAGATGACTTTACGCTCAAGATTACATTTGAAAAGCCCTGTGGTTATTTTTTGAGCTTGACCGCTTTCGGAACTTATCTGCCGATCAGAGAAGATTTTTTCAATACTAAGAAAGACAAATATGCCGCTGATGCTGGGGACATGCTCTACGATGGTCCTTTCATGATCACACAGTGGGTTCATGGCGCTTCTTTGAAGATGGTGAAAAATCCGGATTTCTGGAACCAATCAGCTATCCAGTTAGACGGAATTGATATTCCGTACATTACTCCGGATAACAATGCCCAGTTTAACTTTTTCAAAGATAAGAAAGTGGATGTGTTGCAAGCTTTGTTCAAAGATGATTTGCCTAAGGCCCAGGGCGAAGGCTTCAAGATGCAGACTTTCTTAGATGGAACGGTTTGGTTTTTAGAGTACAACTTTAGAAAGGGAAGACCAACAGTCAATAAAAATCTAAGAAAAGCAATCCAACTGGTTTACAATCCAGAAGAGTACATTAATAAGGTGGTTGGAATTCCGGGTGCGAAACCAGGGAAAACATTGATTCCTGCTTGGGCTCCCGGGGTTAAGAGTCTTTTTAGAAAAGAGTATCCCTACACGCCACCCAAAAGGGATCTGGCCAAAGCTAAACAGTATTTGGCCCTCGCTAAGAAAGAATTGGGAATTTCTAAAATTCCACCTCTTTTATGGCTCACAGACGATACTCCCAGCGCAGGTCGAACGGCTGAGTATTTTCAAAATGTGCTGAAAACCACTTTGGATATCGATGTCAAAATAGACAAGCAGATTTTTAAACAGAGATTAGCTAAAATGACCGCTGGGGACTTTGATATTGTCGTGGCGGGTTGGGGACCCGATTACTCAGACCCGATGACTTTTGCTGACTTGATGACCAGTTGGAATGAAAACAACCGTGGAAAATACGTCAGTGCTGAGTATGACCGGTTGATTCGTGTAGCTCAATCGACTGGCAATCAGAAAAAGAGAATGGATGCTATGTCTGCTGCTGAGAAAATCGCTCTCGAAGATCAAGCTGTTTTGATCACTTATGAGCGAGCGGTAGTTTATCTGAAACAAGATTGGGTCCAAGGGGTCGTGCGGCACGTAGTGGGTCCGGATCCTGACTTTACATTTGCAAAAATTACGAAGTAGAAGTAATTGAGCCTGGGGAAGTGATTTGATCTATGGGCAAGTATGTCATAAAGCGCCTTCTTGCGGGGGCTCTGACGGTCTATTTTATTGCGACTGTAACTTTTCTAGCGATGCACTTTGTGCCAGGTGATCCTATCAGTGGTGTGAAAGCTCTTAGGCCGGAGATTCGGGCTAATCTTGAGAGAAAGTACGGGCTTGATAAACCAGTTTATGTCCAATATAAAGTATTTTTAGCTAATATTCTTAAGGGAGATTTTGGCATTTCCTTTACTCAGCAAAATCGTTCTGTGAACGATATCATCGAGGCCCATTTTCCTGTTTCTGCAACTCTTGGGATTTTGGCTATAGTTTTTGCAGCTCTGGGTGGAATTCTTTTAGGATCTGTCGCGGCGATTTTTCGTGGCAAATTCACAGATCAAATGGTGATGTTTTACGTCATTTTAGGGATCTCAGTTCCGAGTTTCGTGTTTGCAGCTCTTGGGCAGTATTTACTCACAGAACTGAACAAGTACTTCGGCAGAACGATTTTGCCTGTGGGAGGGTGGGGCACTCTTCAGCACATGTTACTTCCTGCTCTCGTTTTAGGATTGGGGACGATGGCTTTTCTCACTCGCCTCATGCGCTCATCTCTATTGGAAATTGTACATCAAGACTACATCCGTACCGCGAAAGCCAAAGGCCTTTCTCCGGTAAGGATTTTTATCGTGCATGAATTGAGAAATGGGATTTTGCCTGTTATTACCATTCTTGGGCCAGCCATTGCCACGATTACGACCGGTGGTTTTGTCGTGGAAACAGTTTTTGCAATTCCAGGTCTAGGGCGCTACTTCGTCCAAGCGGTTCAGCAATTAGATTATACAGTGATTATGGGGCTCACTATTTTCTATGGCGCTTTTTTAGTATTCATGGTGGTGGTGGTCGATATTCTTTATGGGTTCATCGATCCAAGAATTAGTTTATCGAAGAGGAGAGCCTGAGCCGTGCCTGAAGTGTTGCCAGAAGAATTACCAAAAGAACTCGGAGAAGAACTGAGTAAGGAGTTGATTTTTGAGCAAGCCGTTCGAACGCAAGCCCACCATCAAATCTCT
>JAHFAB010000340.1 GCA_023250795.1 Bacteriovoracaceae bacterium | reverse complement strand
ATAACGTACTTCTATCGATAGATCCTTTCGAGCCTTCCCTTCCCAATTGGAACGGCCTTGTGATCGGCAGTAGTGGTGCCGGAAAATCATTCACCCTCCTGCAACTGGTTCTCATGTTCTATGGGCATGTCCAACCTGAGACATAGGTAACATTTTATACCGGACACATAGGTTACACTTTTCCCCTAACCATAACAATTTTAGGGGGAATGGGTATGCCATGGAAGGAGTGTTCGGTAATGGATGAAAGAATGAAGTTCGTGGCCCGTCATTTGGAGGGGGAGAAGATGACGGATCTGTGTCATGAGTTTGGGATATCGCGTAAGACCGGGTACAAGATTTTCGAGAGGTACGAGTCGTGTGGGATTGATGGCCTAAAAGACAGAGCAAAGTGCCCCAAGCGTTATGGGAACAAGCTTCCCATGCAAATCGAAACATTTATTTTGAATATCAAGAAAGAGTATCCCAGTTGGGGCGCTCCGAAGATTCGTGATCGTCTTATTCGAAAATATCCTGATGTTAAGACACCAGCCAAGAGTACCATTCACGCACTTTTGGATCGGCACGGATTAGTGAGTCGACGAGGAAGAAAACGATACAAGGCAAAAGGGACAGAACTTTCCGAAGGGAAAAAACCAAATGATCTGTGGTGCACTGACTACAAAGGGGAATTCATGTTGGGTGACCAGCGATATTGTTATCCGCTCACCATCACCGATTTTGCAAGTCGCTTTTTACTGGCATGTGAAGGGCAAGAGAGCACCAAGGAAAAATTTGCTTTCACCGTATTTGAAAGAGTATTCAAAGAGTATGGACTTCCTACTGGGATTAGATCAGACAATGGAGTACCTTTCTCGTCGTCACAAGCACTGTTTGGACTAAGTCGGCTTTCTGTCTGGTGGCTAAGACTTGGAATTGCAATAGAGAGAATTGTGCCCGGACACCCAGAGCAGAATGGGCGACACGAGCGCATGCATCTAACTCTCAAAAAAGAGACCACCAAGCCACCCGGAATGAATTTTCTCCAACAACAGGAAAAGTTTGATGCTTTTTCAAAGCAATTTAATTTTGACCGACCACACGAAGCATTGGAAATGAAATACCCTAGCGAAGTTTACAAGTCTTCGACTCGTATTTATCAAGGTCTTCCAGACGTGAAATATCCGTTTCACGATCGCACGGTAAACGTCACTTTGTGCGGAAGAATTTGTATTCGCAAAAAGAAAATAAACTTAAGTCAGGTCTTTGCAGGGCAGGCAATAGGAATCAAGGAAATGAGCGATGGCATATGGCTGGCAAGCTTCATGGATTACGATTTGGGGTACTTCGACGAAGACAGCAGCACATTTGAACAGCTGGATAATCCATTCGGTCCAAAGGTTTTGCCACCGCCAGAGGGTTCACAAAGTGGTGGGCAAGAATGCCCTATAAACGATTCTTCCGCAAAAACGAATGGGATGCATACCCCTGTTTCAGTTTCAGAAATCAATTTTTGTGGAAATAATTCTGCGGAAGTTATACAAAGCGCTAGCCCGGAGGTGTTACCTATGTCTCCGGTATGAAACGTTACCTATCCTGACTATTACCCACAAGTTATCAACCATTTGCCAAACTCCACCCTTCTGATAGATCACATAGCCGTTTCCATCCACGCCAAAGAGAAATCGTTCCAGGTTCCCCATCTCCCTTTCGTGCGAGAAAACCTCCCAGTTGCGCGATCCATCGGATTGTGTCCCGAATCGTAGGAGTAGTTTTTGGATAACGTTTTGTCTGGCGAAATTTGGAATAGAGTACTTTCCATTCATGATCTTCTAATAAGGCTGTGCAGGGCAGATTAGGATCAGATCTTCCCAAAAGTGTGATCCAAAAAATTCTCCAAGCGATGATACTCATGACGGTTAAATAGCGTATAAGTCTGTCCGCTGATCCGAGTCGACATTGTTCGACGTTGAGACCAGATTTTAGAATTTTGTGAAAAACCTCTATTCTCCATCTCAGGCAATACCACCACACTTTTTCAACCGCTTCATCAAAGTTGTTAATTTGAAGATCAGTAAAAAGCAGCCACTCTAGAGCCTCTTCCTCGGGTGGGGGACTTTTCTCTACGACGTAAACTGTATTTATTTTTAGATCAGGCATTCTTTCAGATTTATGCCGAATATGATTTCTGGGAGGATTCAGCATTAAACCACTATATCGTAATTCCAAAGTGGCCACTCTTAGGGGTTTGCCATCTCGAGCAGGAATTTCAACTTGAATGGTTCCTTGACACGGCAATTCTTGAACAAAGTTCCAAAGCATTTGACCCGTCTTTTCCGAGTGATGAGAAACTTTATTTATTCTGCGCTCTTTGGAAACTCTAACCAGAACGGGAGAACCTATGAGATATCCCAACTCAAAAAATTCATACATGTCGGCTTCGCGATCACAAATGGTTACAATTTGAGTTTCATCACCAACGGCTTTTTTCGTTTCCCTTAATGATTCGAGCCACCTAAAACTTTCTTTTTCTTTAATAGGTACACCAATGTCGTGGGTCTTTTTCTTGAGCTCCTTAAGCTCCACAGAATCTTTTTTTCGTGGATAAATTTTTTGATCCAAAATACCCAATGGCAGCCCTTGAGTAGTCAATGCAAAAGACGTGTGCATTACTAACCCATGGGTGGAAAGTGTTCTAACCTTGGCCCCAGGTCTACTTGAATTAACTCCTAGCCCTATCGTCTTCTTATGACTCGTGTAATTGATATAGCTTGTGTCTTGAACAGCCAAAATTGTTTTGTGTGTACTTGCTCTTTTGGCCGTTTGTTCTACATGTGATGACAAAATTTCTGATGGCAAAATACTCTCATTTCTGAAGAAACGATAAGCTGCCTTTGTCTCTGCCCATCCACTACATGCCTGATTAATAGGACTCTCGGGAGATTCTGAAAGTCGATCAGCGAGTTTAATCAATCTAATCTTCAGCCGTTTGTCGCCGAAATCCGCACTTCCGAACTCACACTTCGCCCAATGACCCCCTCGTTGCTCATTTTCCAATTGCTCGCTCCCTGGTGAAAATCAGAAGCGTATCGGCTTAACAGAAAAAAGGATCGGTACGGTGCATCATATTAACTTGTGGGTAATAGTCAGGTAAAGGATGTGCCCGGTATGGACCGTTTAC
>JAHFAB010000339.1:400-3163 GCA_023250795.1 Bacteriovoracaceae bacterium | reverse complement strand
GCTCTGCACGCCAATATTCCAAAGAAAACACTCTTGAGAAAGCTTGAAAAATACGGGATCAACGCGAAGGATTATTGCTAAAACCTGGATAGACAAACGCTCCAGAAATGAGTTCGCAGTCACTTTCGGAAACTCCAGCTTTTCTTGCTATCTGGTGCCAATTTGATTTTACGTATTTCTCCATTTCGTTTATCAGTCTTTTAGCATCTTCTCGTTTTAGTAAAAAACGCAAACATTGTGAGAGGATATTTTCTGCATTAGCAAAGCGCCCCATATCTCCTACTGTCAAGGCAAGATCGCGTCGATCGAGACTAATCGGTGTTGATGGAGTAATGTCATATGCGGGAGATAATTTCCATTTTCTATTTTTTGCAATGATTGCGTGATTGCGTGGGTGATCATCGATGTTTGATATGAGTGCGTTGAAGCACATCCTCCTAAAAAGCTCGTGAGCATCTTCCTCCGGCTGTTCACTGACTCGTCGTAGTTCCTCGGCAAGTAACACGTATGACCTTGGGTCTCGCCCCTCCCATCGATGTACCCATCAGCATCAATTCTTCAATTTGACTGATTACCACATGGGCTGGAAGATCTTCTTCAGCCACGATTGCATTTGCAATTTTCTGTAATTTCTTGAGATCTATAGTTTGATTAAATAATAATTTTGGTGCTGGAGGACTTTGACTTAAGCCAAAGCCCAAAGCACCAGCTCGGTCATCTGGAGAAAAAAGTAGATAGTCCACTTCATTGAGTTGTGTTTTATCAGAGTTTCTTTCAATCACCCTTCTACCCCAATAATCAGGACTTGCGTCTCGAAGGGCTCCAAATACACCTTTAAGCCCTGTTGTCTCATAGATACGTGGCTCAAGCTTGAGCTCAACGGGATCGAATTCTACAGCATCAGGATTTTCAAGATATTTTTTTCCGTAAACAAAACGTCCTAAAGAAATACCACTTTGATTGGTAGTGAGTTCAAAACGACCTGCTGTCACTGGTTGGGTCTGTCCAGGCAATGTAATGTAGACGAAACATTCTGAAAAACTTTCGTTAGAAGTCATTATCTAGACCTTTACGTCCCACACGTACGCGTTTTCTCTCCCGAGAAAGCGCCAATATTTGACCCTCAGAATCCAGACCAGGATCAGCAAGAGTTTTGAAGGCATTCATGAGGCCAAATGCCCAAAGGAGTGCGACGTAGACGGCAATGCTTGTCGATGGTTTTCCCCTCTCAGCATCTGAAATAGCACGAGTCCCAGTTCCAATTTTTCGCGCTACTTCCTCTATAGTGAGTCGTCGCCGAATTCTCGCAGTTCGAAGGTTTTCGCCAAAGCTCTTGAGTGTCTGTTCAACGACATACGGAGGTGCTGCCAAGAGATGATTCCGTGCAACCATATAATCCACCTTAAAAGCATGTTAAAATACATAACCAGCTCTTAAGAGCATATCACATAAATATCACAAGTTCAAGTTCTCCACTGCCTTATAATCGATCTCCACTTTTGTGGATTCCTTGAGCTTATAAACATAGCCGTCTCTGAGGTCCTTCATCAGCTGGGCTTTGACCCTGAGTTCGACTTCATCATAGCCTAAAGTATGTCCCATTTTTCTCTCCACCACTTTGATCACATGGTAACCAAAAGAAGTCTTGATCGGACCCGTAACCGATCCTTTTTTTGCCATAAAAACAGCCTCTTTGAACTCCTCTACAAAAGGACTACTGATATCGATATAACCAATATCTCCCCGATTATTCTTTGCATTGGGATCAATGGATTTCTGCTCAGCTACGCTCTGAAAATCAGCATTTTCTTCTCTCGCAAGCTTCATGATTTCCCTGGCACTAGCTTCATCTGGAGCCAAAATATGTAGTACGTGAGAAGCGTCAGTAGAATATCGATAAACATGTTCATTGTAATATTTTTTCAATTCTTTCTCTGTGATTTTTGGACCAATCTCTTTTTCTAATAAGATTTCTGCCAGCAATTGTTTTTTGAAAAACTCAAGAGAGTTTTTGTATTTATCACTTTGATCCAGTCTTGTATCTTGAGCTTTTTTTGCTAGTAACTCTTGATCTATTATATTTGATAACAGTTGCACTCTAGAGTTTTTATCTTTGAGAATGTTTTTTTTCTGAGCTTCCTGAAAATTCATGAGAGACAGCTCTAGATCTTTATCTGTGATCGCCTTGCCGTTTATTTTGGCCAAATTGACTGTAGCGTTTGCCTGCGTAACAATAAAAATCCCCATCCAGAAAGTTAACAAAATTATTTTTCTCATAGAGATCTCCAAAAAAAATTAAACATACTTATTAAACAATTTATCATAGTGTTCTTGAACTTTTTTCATATCAATTCGGTTCAAAAAACTAGAAAAACTCATCCAAACTGCTAGACCATTCATATCTTTGAACTGACTTGGCAAATACCTGGGGGGGTCAATGATCCCTTCTTTGTATTTTTGATACAAAAGAGGAACATCATCCACATGAAGTTTGCCTGTAAACAAAAATGGGATGAGCTGTGGCAACCCTGCCCCAATCGCAGCTCTCATAAAATTATAGTTTTGAACAAACCCTCGGCAATACGAAAGATCTTTAGTAAAAGGAGCTCCCCCAGTCACAAGCCCCCCTCTAAAAACCCGTTTTGCATTAGAGATGCAATCCTCTTCGGTGTAACCCTCAGTTCTATAAAATTCTATAAGCTCTAAAATATTGGCGCCATCTTCGACCTTATCTATCCCCAATATGCGATCGTTGATATGCCT
>JAHFAB010000339.1:0-390 GCA_023250795.1 Bacteriovoracaceae bacterium | reverse complement strand
GAAAAGTAAAAATCTCCATGATCACAGCGAGCCCCTCTTGCGTAGCTGAACAACGAGGAGGTCCCTTAGAAAGCCACTTGGCCACATGCTGGGTGTTTCCATTTTGGGTTGTCCCCACGTGAACCCAGCCCTCGTGAACCTCTAAAATATCAATGTCTCGCGATGAAAATTTAGAGCCATGCTTGATTTTTACAATATCACTGCCCGCCGCTGCGTCTGCCAAAATACCGTCCGAAATTTTTGCTCTGACAGGATCGTCGTGAAAGTAGTTCTTAAACCTTTCGTTCAGAGTATCTACGACTTCTTCGGCCTCTATGTTTTCTGGAAACCCAGGCCCCATCGTACTATCATCTATCTTAGACAAAATCGAGTACATCACCTGGCCTAGGT
>JAHFAB010000338.1 GCA_023250795.1 Bacteriovoracaceae bacterium | reverse complement strand
CACAGCCTCTGCCCATTCTGTCGATCTCAATGGAAACGAGGGAACGCCTGGGACGTGGAACGCTAGTTACGGATATGGAAAACTGGATGTTCTAGCGGCAGTAAAAATGGCGTTGAGCGTAGGACAGTTTGAAAATCAACCCACGCCGTCTCCATTTGGAGATCCAATAGGCTTTGTAGATTCCACCAGTCTCATGAGTTTTTATATTTCTAAAGAAGGGGCACGGCCACTGAGTGTAGAAGATTTTACTTATTCTGAATCAGAAGATGGAACGAATTGGGTTTTAGCAAATGATGTTTGGTAGTTTATTTAAATAAAAGGGGGATATTCGTCATGTCACAGCTCTATATTGTTTCTAGTTTGTTTTTTCTCACCTCACTTGTATACGGAGACACTTTACCCGTCACAAACGGAGAGTTTCCATGCATCGACGACGCAGTAGCGACGCGTTACATGGGAGATTTTCAAATCGACATTGACACTTTTGGCGGCAAAGAACTTTGTAAACCCAAATCTGAAGCCAAAATGCTCTTCGACGCCCTCACGTTGATCGAAAAAGGAGATTTTGCCACAGGCGGAAGCAATGTATTTCTCAAAGGGCTTGTGGGAGATCACGGTTATTACGACTGGATGAAAAAAGAGACACGTGGGATGAGACGTGGCAACGACAACCCTATTGCAACGGCTTACAACAGCATGGGCTATTTCACACTCCAAGACGGCTGGGTGGCTTTGGCAAGCTTAGGACGAGTGGGAACATTGATCCATGAAGCCAGACATACGGAAGGATACTACCATATTGTCTGCACCCATGGCCCCTACCAAGGCACTTCCGTATCAGGATGTGATTCGAGCCTGGGTTACGGCGGATCTCATGGCGTAGAAATGGAATACTACGCACGCGTGGTCGTCCAAGGAAAAAACTTTCACCCTGCCTATCAATCCATGGCGAGACTCATGGCACTCGGGAGAGGGAATTTTGTGTTTAACCAATCACCGATTAAATCGCGCGAAGCGCTGGCTCTCATAGATGCTCAGGATCACTTAATCCTTTTTGATGGAAATAAAATGATCACTCGAGCAACTCCACTGGTGGGAGACAAACGACTCAAGAGAACATCCTTTGGAGCGACTTTATTCTATCCCGGATCTGCTCTTGCTTTAGATCTTTATTCTACATCACAAAAAGATTTCGCTCTCCAAGATGATTATTCTTATTTTAAATTTATGCGTCGCCCAGATCACATTGGAGAAAATGCAATTGACCTTCAAGAATTAGATCTTGGAACGAACCGTTACATGACTGCACTCCAAGCAGGGGGAACTCTCCTCTCTTATCGGTTTGGAAAAGGAGAATGGTCTGCTCCTTCTACGCCGATCCAAGATGCAGTTCGCGTATTTGACACCTCACCGAGCGGTGAACATGGGGTTTTTGTGCTCACTCAAAATCAAAAGCTCTACCCTTACGATCCTGCATCTCTCAAAGTAGGTTCTGCTCTCAATATCTCCTGGCCAGAATTGGTTCTTAATTATGCAACATTCTCAGGAAAACTTTTGTCCTTGGAACAAGATGGCGTTGTCTACCTTTTACAAGGAACAAAGAAGGAGCCTTTCAAACCTCTAGAGCAGGGGACTTTCATGCAAATGATCGGCGTCCCTTTGTATGACGCTTTTGAAGTAGTGCCTGATGTCTCGATCTAGAGTACTCGTACTCTTAGGAGTTTGCATTATCTTGGGCTCTTGGGTGATAGGAGTAAAAACATCTCCTTTGAATTCGTCCCAGAGCACTCTTCCCCGTTTGGCGGTTTCTTCCAAAGTAAAAATCTCGCGGTTTCCACCGCAGTTTTTGCGGGGATTTTTAAAAAAAGAAGCGAACCAAATTGGCAAGCTAGAACCTAATCCAGAAGAAAAAGAAAAAAAACTGAAAGAACTTGTGCAAACACTAAGAGGAGAGGATTTTCAAACTCTCTCCTCTGACGCACTTGACCTAAAGCTCTCAGGAGATGAACGCTATCTCAGTTCCTATCTCCTCAGTTTAGCTCAAGACGAATCCGCTCTTGGTCCAATAGAAAAATTAGCAGAAGCGCAAATCCCAGATCTCTCCCCAGATTCGCCCTTAAGAGCGATGGAGCTCAGTATTCGTGCCCAGGCATTAGAAGGATTCGAAAATTTTGTAAACTCTGATGGAGCAAAAACTAAGCTGATCGAAATCATACAAAACCTGAGCGACCCGTTCCTCGTAGAAAGAGCTCAGCATATTTTGTATAATCTCAATCACCCAGAAAATAAAAAGATCGCACAACAAGATCAAGAAGCCCTCAAAGGGGCATTCCATAATGATTAAGCAGCTTTTCTAAACTCCTGTGCCTTTAGACCATGCCTTCGCAAAAGTCTTAGGAAATTGCTTCGATCTAACCTGGCCTCACGAGCAGCGGCAGAGACATTACCACTGTTTTTTTCTAATGCAGAAGACAGGTAATCTTTTTCAAAAGAATTATTCCATTTCTTCTTCAGATCCATGTAGCTCGTATCCCCTAGCTCTAATTTTCCATTTTGATCTGTACTCGCTCCGGTATCAGTTGTAAAAAATAAAAATGAAACATCAGAACCTTTCAAAGGTTCTTCCCCAGCGTGAAGCAAAGCAGCTCTTTCGATCACTTGGTGAAGTTCCCGCGCATTACCAGGCCATGAATACTCTTTGAAAGCAGTTTCAATCTCTGTAGAAAATCCAGGAAATTTTTTTGCATGATTATGAAAAGCTCTCTCAGCAAAATAAGTGGCCATAGGGATAATATCGTCTGTGCGATTTCTCAAAGCAGGAAGCGTGATTTTACTTTGAATATCATTTTCACTAAACTTTTCACTTACTCCAACAATCACTCTCACGTCTGTGTTTTTTATTTCTGGGTTATCGATTGCTGTATAGGTTTTATTTTTGATGAATCGATCTATTTTTTCTTTCAGTACAGATCCCACTCGATCCATCTCGTCGATAAACAGAGTTCCCCCTTGGACCATTTCCAAAAGTGAGGTCTTTTTATTTCCACTGGCATCTTTTTCCACGCCGAACAACTCTGCTTCCAAATAACTTTCAGAATGATTTGCACAGCTCACAGAAATCCAAGGTGCCCTTCCACGCCTGGAGCTGGCGTAAATAATGCGAGCAAT
>JAHFAB010000337.1 GCA_023250795.1 Bacteriovoracaceae bacterium | reverse complement strand
CCTATCTTGAAAAAATCCCTTATGCCGCAGTCAATGCGATGGGACTAGGTGGTATTAATGGCCACGCACTGCTTTCCAGTTATGATGAAACATTTTGGAACCAGAGTAAGCAGGAAAAAAAAGAACTCCAATCCACAACTCTTCAGATAGACAACTCACTCAAAGCTAAAATTTATTACAGTTCAGAAAAAGATCTAGAAGAAAAGCTAAAAAAAATGAGAAATTTTAGTAAATCAGAAATTTCTCATCCAGTAGTTGATCTTGCTCGGAAAAGTCAGATTTATTTCATCCCTCTCGAACTCAGTCAGTCTATTTCACTGGGCGCTACTTGTTTCCTCTTTCCAGGACAAAGCTCGGCTTATCCTGGAATGTATGAAAATCTTCTAAAAAAACCTCTCTTTCAATCTCATCTTCAGAAAACCGACCAGTTCTGTAAAAAGATAGGAAAAGAACCTCTCGGTAAAGCTCTACACGATGAAGAAGCACTGGGAGATCTTTTTTATAGTCAGATCGCTCCTTACACTCTACAAGTCGCCGTAGCGAGATCCCTCATTGATGAACACCAGATTAAGCCACAAATTCTTTTAGGTCACTCAGTTGGAGAATTCGCAGCCCTTTGTATTTCTGGAGCTTTTGAGTTCGAAATAGGACTAGAGATTCTCTTTGAGCGTTACCGGCTTGCAAAAAAACTCCTCGTTGAGGGACAAGCTCCAGCGAAAATGATGGTTCTAAGGACAGACGAAACCACTACTCGTGAACTCATAGGAGAAATCCCCAACGTTTCTATCGCCAATGTCAATACTTCTGAGCAAACGGTGATTTCAGGATATGAAGACTCAGTTTTGAAAACTCAAGTCCGAGCTACAAAAAAAAATATTGACACTAAAATATTGGGTATAGCCCAGGCCTTTCATTCTCCCATTTTAAAATCTATTGTTCCCCAGTTTTTAGAGTACTTGTCTAAAATAAAATTTGGAAAAATTAAAATACCAGTCACTTCATTGGTCACAAATTCGGTCATTCAAGATGAAAAAATAATTCCAGAAATTCTATCTCAAGCCCTCACTGCTCCTGTCCGATTCCAAAAACTTGTACAACTCGCATATGAGAATAAAGTAAGACACTGGATAGACATAGGACCGGGTTGGACCCTGAAAAACATGGTGCAGAAGAATCTGACTTCAGTAGAACCCGTTCTCCCACATAAAGCCTATTATCTAAACCATCCCAAAGAGAATGATGCTGAGGCTTATTCGCGATTTTTGCAAGAATTTGAGAGCTGGAAAACATTCGTTCCTGAAAAAAAAACCGCAACTTTAGTCTCTGGCACTGCGTTTGAGCGAGGAGTAAAACTGGGAGAATTGTGGAGAAGTCAATTTACAGATTACCAATGGGTGGTGGATCGATTTCCAGCTGGAAATAAATCCCACACTCAAGAAGCGTTTAAAAATCTGCTTAAGTTTACTCCGAAAGAATACTTAGAAGAGCTAGAAGGCATGTCCAAGGGAGCACAAATCAGTTTAGAAAGACTCCACTTGATCGCTTCATTGAGCAGTCTAGCGACTTCTCAATATGGACTTTGTTCTGGGTTTATCACTTCTTCTACAAATCGTCTTCACGCTGCAAATTATGATTTCCCTTTCATCACTCCAGAAGACGAAATGCGTTTGCCTAGACAAGTACTGCAGATGAATGCAACTGGAAAACTCCCTTTTCTTGGGGTTTTTAAAATGGGCTCCCCTTTTCCACTTTGCGGAATGAATCATGAAGGTCTCTCGGTCTCGACTTGTGCAGGAAGTCCATCTGGAAAACTAGAAAAAGGGTTTAGTATCCATACGGTCACAAGAATTATTTTGGAAAACTGTAAAACACTGAAGGATGTTTATGCTCTCATCGAAAAGCTCCAACTCGAAGGGTCTTGGATTTTACTCATTCACTCACTTGTCGATAAAAAAGCCAATCGGATAGAATGGACTGGAAACTCGAAGCTGATTTTAGAAGAAGACAAACTCTATTGCACAAATCATTTTCAGGATTTAGATGACCACCTTCCCAGAAGAGAAGACTCAGAGTTTAGATTACTCAGGCTCAAAGAACTGTTTAACCAAGGAGTTCATTCAGCTCAAGACTGTATGACCATTTTAGGAGATGGATTTGACTCGAACCGCGGAAAAATCACTAAATTTGCTACAAAAAACACCTTAAACCGCTATAACACGAGCGCGTCTGTTATTTTTGATACAAGTCGTAAAAAAATATTTGCTTCCTGCGATAAAGTACCCTCAGGAAATGGTCCATACTTCGAATATGAGTTTCAATCTCAAAATATAAAATCTGAGACCTATCGTTGGGTTCCTAGACTGGGAGAAGTTTTCAATCCTACTCCATCTGACTCTACTCGTTCTTTTTATTTTTTAGTGAGAGATCAAGACGCTAAAAAAGTTCTACTTCCTGAGATTGAAAAAATATATAAAACATCTCACTTCGAAATAATCACTCTGAGTGAAAAAATAAATTTAGAAAAAAACACCCACCCCTCTTGCTTGATCGATCTCACTGATCTCGGAAACTCCACTTCAGAACTGTTCAATTGTGATTTTTCCCGGTTTTTATCTAAAGCCGAGTTTTACAGAGGTTTTTTAGGTCAAGCACAGCCAGAACATATTTTTTACTTTGGAAGTGACAAAAACTCCCTGTCCTCGATCAGCCATGGTTTTTACAAATCACTTGCTATCGAATTTCAAAAAACTAAATACACCTATGTAAACCTACCTACTCTCTCATCTATTGAAAAAACTTTGCAGGTTTCTTTCGAATTTAGCCATTCTCAAAACACTCCGACTGAACTTACCCTCTCAGGAAACTCCTATTACTCTACAAAAAATGTTTTAGCGCCTTTTCGTGGGAAAAACAGAGAAATCAATAAAAACACTTTTCTCATCACAGGAGGAGCCGGAGGAATTACTGCTGAGATAGGAATCGCATTAGCTAAAAAATATGGAGGGAAATTTATTCTCATTGGAAGAAGTGAGCTTCCTGAGAGTACAGTAGAAGACCTCTCACAATCTGACTTTCTAAACTTAGCGAGAAAATCTCACCCAGGGCTAAAGCCCATTGAGCACAAAACTCTCTGGGAAAAAAACTTAAGAACTCTAGCCACTCAAAAGAATATAGAA
>JAHFAB010000018.1 GCA_023250795.1 Bacteriovoracaceae bacterium | reverse complement strand
TTATAAACCTATGTCAATCTAGTTTGTACGATCTTAAAAAAAGGAGCTCAAGATGAATAAGACTATACCATTGCTCGCGCTGATATCGTTTGCTTTGGTGGTGGGATGTACAAAAAAAGCTGCACAAGGTGAAGTAAAAGTGGACTCAATCAAAGTTGGAACTGGAGAAGCAGTCGCAGAAGTAGGAAAAACAGTCACGGTCCATTATACAGGCTGGCTAGAGAATGGAACCAAGTTTGATTCTTCGGTAGACCTAGGACAACCCTTTGTTTTTAAACTGGGCGAAGGCCACGTCATCCAAGGCTGGGAAAAGGGCGTTTTAGGCATGAAAGTGGGAGAAAAAAGAAAGCTCACCATTCCGCCAGAGCTGGGATATGGAGCAGCGGGAGCCGGCGATGTGATCCCTCCTAATTCTACTCTGATTTTTGATATAGAATTGCTATCCATTAAATAAGGGCCGTGGCTAAAAAAATAAAGAGCGCTCCAAATTATCTCCACGGGTATTCCGAACAGGAACAAGCACGTCTTTATAATCAGGCTCGATTTTTTGAACACATAGTCTATGAAAAAGTAGATTTTTCTAAACAAAAAAGGATCTTGGAAGTCGGCTGTGGCGTGGGGGCTCAAACTGAGATACTTTTAAAACGTTTCCCGCATCTGCATGTGCAGGGAATGGATGCTTCTTCGATTCAAATAGAACAGGCTCGGAAAAAACTCGCTCCTTTGATCAAATCTGGGCGTGTATCTTTTGATCTGGGCAATGCATTAGAACTTCCCTACCCTGAAAATTCCTTTGACGGGGCCTTTGTTTGTTGGTTTCTGGAGCACGTACAGAAGCCAATCGAAATTTTGAGAGAAATTAGACGAGTTCTCAAAGCTTCTTCCATAATTTATTGTACAGAAGTGCTCAATGCAACTTTCTACGTCCACCCTTACAGCCCCGCAACCTTGCAATATTGGTTTGCTTTCAATGATCACCATTGGTCACTCGGGGGGGATCCCTTTGTTGGCGCAAAACTTGCTAATTATTTGTTAGCAGCAGGCTTCCAAGACGTGAGCACGGATGTTTCTGTTCATCATTATGATAACCGGGCACCAAAAAAACGAGGGGAGTTTATTGAGGATTGGATTAGCTTCTTGCTCAGTGGTGCTCCTGGACTTCTGCAAGCCGGAAAAGTCACTCCTAAACTGGTGGAAGAAATGAAAAAAGAACTAATTTGTTTGAAAGACGACCCCAATGCCGTGTTTTTCAACACTTGGGTTCAAGCCAAAGCTCTTGCGTGCTAGTGAATGTCAAAAATAAACCTGTCTGAGTTGAAATCTCTCTATGAAAACCTGGGTGAAGAAAAATTAGAAAAAATCTTGATCGAATTTTATCAGAAAATGTCTCAGGATGTTTTGATTGGTTTTTTTTTCAGCGGAAAAGATCCTCGGGCGGTTGCTCTGAAACAAAAAGAATTTCTGCTCTCTAAAACTGGGGGGGTGAAGAGCTATTCTGGAAAACCGCCTTCTCAAGCTCATCTTAAACTCCCGCCTATTTTTCCAGGCCATTTCGACCGACGCATTGAGATACTCAAAGAGACTCTAAAAAAGCATGACGTAAGTGATGAGGATATGCGAATTTGGGTAAGGTTCGAAAAAGCTTTTCGCAAGGGCGTTGTAACGCCAAGTCAGTAGTTGTACTTTTATAAAAAAAACATTACTCTCTAATTCAAAGGGGATCTAAAATGAAAAAATTACTCTGCAAATCAGTTTTTATAATTTTATTGGTCTTTGGTTTTTCGGTTGGAACTGTTTCGTTGGCAGCGACTAATACGACCACTAAAAAGAGCACAACGAAAGCGGCCCATGTAAAAGCAAAAAACAAGCAAGCACCTAAAAAAGTCGCTGAAGTAGCTCCAGCTATAGAAGAAACCTCTGAACCTGTTTCGGAAAAGAAGTTTAACGTGAGAACCAATGTATTTGAACTCATTCGAAGCAAAATGATTAATTTAGAACTCGACTATGGGTATTTTAACGATGCGGTTACTGTAGGGCCGACTTTAGGGCTCATTTCGACTTCAGTCGGGGGGGCTTCCAATACAACACTGATTATTGGCGCCAGAGGAAACTATTACCTGAACAAAAAACGCTATACGACTGGGATAGTTACTGCTGCCAGTATCGCATTTACCTCGTTCTCCTTAAAAACAGACGTATCTACGGCAAGCACAAGCAGTGTACTACTCAAAGGACTAGGCCTCTACCAATGGTGGCTCAAAGAAAAAGGGTTGGAGGATCTCAATCTAAGTCTAGGGTTAGGGATCACTTTTGTGTCAGCCCCCTCTACTGTTTCAGGCACCGTAACCAAAACAGGAACTGCAGTTGACATACCGAACTCTACGCTGAGCGGCATTGACTACACGATCGAAATGGGCGTTGGCTACCGATTCTAGTAATACTCCCCACGCTTGATCTTATCGACGATGATTTTTTCAGGCATGGTCGGATCGCGCGGAGCTACAGTAAAGTAGGCTTGCTGCTCGCAGCGTCTTTTGTTTGCAAGTAACCACTTGAGAATCTGAGAAAGCCCTTTGTTTCTTTTGTCGTGAAAGAAGGGGTCGTTCTTCAGCGCGTCTTGGGCCTTCTTCAGAGACCTGACTTCTTGAGCGTCGTTTTCCTTCACTGGGTAGTCGTTGAGGTCGTACTTCTTGATATCTTCGGGGAGAACTCCTAAAAACTTCACATCCGGAGCTGAGAAATCAGAGTTTCGAATCAAAGAGGCAGCTGAACCGGCCTTAAGAGTTCTAAAAATATTTTGCACCGTATAGGCGTCCAGATCTCCGAAGAAATAAAGTGGCACTTTGAGTTGATCTTGGATGAGTTTACACCAACCTCGCACCCCATTGGAGGGCACGCCCTGAGCACCCATCAAAATAGCATTGTTTCTTTTCGTAAAACCATTGGCAGCCAAAGTGTTGGCCGTGCCCTCTGATTCCACAATTAAACAAAAATCAATTTTCTTTTTGGATGAAAGTTTCAAATTCTGTGGCCGATTTTTGGGCTGAAATGGTGTGGTCCCTAACTTAGATAAATCAATCACCGCCTTATCCCCATCTGGCAAAGTCTCAGTCACAATCAACTGCTGGGCATAGGTCTGTCCACCACGGTCATTAGCATAACAGTTCAGGTCTTCTCTATAACACTCAAGAAGCTCGCAAATAAAATCAATGATCTCATCGGACTCATCTTGATCTGCAAAATCCAGAGGTTTGAGATGAGGATTGTGTTTTATTTCTCCTTTACTGATGTAATAAAGTTCTCTTTTGGTATGTACGGCTGCGGTTTCCAGTTTCATAAGTAAAATTTCCAACATGAAAATCGCTCGAGACATTTTTTTCACAGAGCTCACATTGAGTTCTGTCGCCACTTTTTTAGGTCCAGGAGTGAGATACCCCACCTTGGCATCATACCGCGAATTATCCAACGAACATTTAGTCGCATAAAGAACGGGGCGCTTGGCTTTTTCCAAATCCGCAAGCAACCGGCTGCATAGTTCTTTACTCATCTTTGGAATTTCATGATCGGTTCTTGCCATTTAGATTACCTCAGCCTCATTTTTTTGCTTTTCTAGATTTTTTTCTTGATGCTCTTCCAAGATGGCGTGCGCTTCTTCTAATTCTTTTTCAGTAGTCCTTGCATCTCTGCCTAAGAGCTTAATCAAACCTTCTTCAGCTCTTTTTTTCCGAATCTCTGGAGCTTTTGTAATTCGACAAAGCCCTTCGACTAAAATCGGGCAAAACTGCTCAATATGACGTATTTTTTCCTCGAGCTCATTAGCCTTATCTTCTTTTCGGATATGTTTAGAGAGACGTTGTCCGGCTTGGATCAGGGCACGCCTGATTTCTTCGACGAGCTCATCTGAAGCATCTACAGTTTCTTTTGAGGCATTTTTGAATTTAATAAACGGTGAAACCACACTCACCGCAATAATATAAGGCCCCTGAGGGAGCGAGTCTTTGGGTTGAACTAATCCATAGGTCCGCCAATTGACTGACTGAATAGAATGAAAAATCGCACAAGCCGCTTTATCGAATTGCAGCGGTACGCGATTGGCAAAACGTAAAACTTGGACAGGAGTTTCTGCCTCCGACGACTTTTCCTTCAGTCGTGCAATTGCAACTTCGACTTGCACCGGCTTGAAATCACAAATTGCAGGTTTTCTCGTCATCACGGAAAAAAAATCAATATCACCAAGACGTTTGATACTTTTAGCTAATGCATCTTCTCCAATGGAGAGCACTGATTTCGTCGAAGGGGCCATGAGTTGGAGATTTTGAAGGCCCGTAAAAACCTGTTTAAAGTCTGCCTCAGAGGTAGAGTCGACTGACTTTTCTAAAAGGGATTTTTTGATCCCCGCTTGCACGAGCTCTTTGATCACTCCTTCGTGAACTCTGGAAAACCCTTTTTTGAGCCAAGCGTTCACGGTGATACGCCCAAAGAGATGAGAATGCGCGATAAATTCTCCCAACTTCAGTGTATGAGGATGGGGTTCAGTCGCAGGAGGAATTTCAGGCACCACCATACTCACTCTTTCGACCGTGAGAGGCTCCGTATCGGGAAGATGATATTTTAGAGTCAAGTGAGGATTGACGAGCGTTGTACCGTTCAGATAGTTCAGAAGCCCTGCCTCACCGTTGAGTTGTATGCGTCCATCGATCAAAAACTCCACCGATGTCCCATGCTCTCGGTCCCAGTCAATCGTCTCTTTTTCGCGCAGCACACCTTTATTATTTTTAATATCCACTTCGACCAAAGTAGAAAGTGCCTTGCGCATCTTACTCGTCTTTGTAATGACCCTGGCACCTACGGCACAGGTCAGTTGGGCCCAGGTGGTAGCCGCTGAAATTCCAATCCCCTGCTGGCCTCGCGAACAACGCCCTCGGCCAAATTTCGAAGAAGCCAGGTATTCTCCAAAAACTTTTGGCACGTCATCGGCTTCAATTCCTGGACCGTTGTCCTCGACCTTCACCCGAATTTGATCGGAGTTTTTCAATGAACCCGGGCCTACTTTTTCAACCCAAACGGTGACTTCGGGCAAAATGCCCCCCTCTTCGCATGCATCAAGTGCATTATCAACCGCCTCTTTTAAAGTGGTCAAAACGGCTTTGACTTGGGATGAAAAACCGACTTGCTGCAGGTTTTTTGAAAAATACTCCGCCGTACTGCTGGTTGTAATCTTTTCAGTCTTGGAAGCCATGGGTTGAATTGAAACAAAAAAAAACATTAAACTCAATGGAAATAAAGCAATAGCATCAATAATTATAATGAGTGTGAGGGGCGTGTGCGTCCATGGAAGGACATAAGCACAGCGAGCACATGGATGTGCGTCCCCGACACCACTCATTATAATTATTGATGCTATTGCTTTATTTCCAACCAGTTTGACTTCTCTCTTTGTTTCAAGTAGGGTGCCCCCTGTGTGTGGAGGGACTTGATTTGAAAAATAAAATTGGATTGCGTGGGGTTCTTTTAACTTTTATCGTATCGCTTATTTCTTCGGTAGCTTTCTCCGCTGATTATCGAAAAATCCTGGACCTCTATCACGGCAACTGGGGAAATCTCTACTATGCTAAAGGCATCCTATATTTTACAGAAACTAGGCAAAATCTCCTCACTGCCGTAAGCGAAGAAAAGGTTTCTAACTTTTTCTTCACCTACGACCCCATGCAAGCTTACCGACCAGCCCCACAAGAAATGATTTCGTATGGCAATAGACTCTTTGTTTCTACGACCGGCGGCATCATGATCAATGTAATCAATACTAATACTTTAAAATTAGAAAAAGAAATAGATCTCAGCCCGGAATTGATTGGACCTTCTGCACTTGCTCTAGACGGAAACACTCTTTACATCTCTGATACAGGAACAAGAAAAATATTGACTCTCAACGCTCAGACTTTAGGGAAGGGCACGTCTTTTGATGCAGGACCTGGACCTGTACAAATGGTGGCTTCTCAGGGTAAACTTTTTATTATTTCTTCGTCCAATATTACTAATCCCAGTGGAAGAACCCTCCGAGTTTTAAACGCTAAGACTGGAACACAGCTTCTAAACTACATTCCCAGTGAACACCAAGAACGGGGAAACTACTCCTCCATCTTTCGTCGCCCTGGAGGAAAAGTATACGTTTTATCCGCTTACGATCGAATGTTGCTCGAATTTGATCCGGATACTTTAGATGTCACACGAATCCCCTTACTCTCTACAGATCCAGTTGGAATCATAGAGATGAACGGTTCTCTCATTGTACTAGATCGAGGCAGTTTAGACGCTCAAATCCCGCCAACACTTGAAGTGGTTGATCTGAAATTGCAAATCAATTTGGCCAAAATTTCAAAAAATGAGATCTATTTTCCGTCAGCTCTCGTTTCAAGCCCGGATGGGAAAATCTATATCCGTTCGCTTTATGGAATTGACTCTAATCGTGCGATACTTTCTGAAATTACAAATTTGGTGCCTATCAGGAGTGACTTGGTTTTATTGAAGTAGGGTAAAAATACTCAGCTTTTTTTGTTCTTGATAATGCCTTCAGTCCAATTTCGGATATTTTTAACCATTTGATAAACAAAATGTCGATCAAAATCCACTTCAATTTCATCATCATAGCGTAGAGTGACAGCATAAGGAGTTAATATTTCTAACTCATCTAAAGAAAATGGAAAATCAATTTTATTACTTTGAAAATACTCTGAGAGTGTAGAGAGATCGTGTGTTTTTGGAAATTCAATTCCATAAAAAGTTAAAATAGCCTTAAACATTTTCTCAACAGCTTGCTGTGCATGAAATCCAAAAATAGAGTCAGAAATTTTCTGATCATTAATACTCATTGTAAGAACAGCCTCATCTTCTTTAGATTTTCGTAATAATTTGTCAATTTCTTGAAATTTTGGTTCTTTAAACTTAGGCTGCTTCTTCATAGAGAATTTTTCCATCTTTTTTTGCCCAATAGTAAACTGTACCAGGGACTTGAGACCTCTCCTTGAACTCATTAGAAGTGATCACAAGAATATCTATTGGAATTTTCAAACCTCTCAAAACTTTTCTCAAGCGAATCATTTCTTGAAATTTATTATTTATGAGTTGCTCAATGACGATAATATCTAAATCTGAATCGCGTGTTGGAACGCCTTTGGCGTATGATCCAAAAAGAATAATCTTTTGGGGGTTTGCGGCTTGGACAAGACGAGCCTTCACTTCTTCGATCATTTCTTTTGAAATAAACATTCTATGTCAAAGTTTATCAATACCTTACCTCAAGCACAACAGCTTAATTCTAATGCGCTTCTTGCTTGACTAGCAAATTCTGTACCGTCACGATGAAAATCCCCGCAATGATGGGACCGAGAAAGACCCCAGAAAAACCAATCACCTGAATACCTCCAAAAGCCGCTATAAAACCTAAGAGTGGGTGTAGATTGCCAGCCCCTTTGAGAATCCAAGGGCGAATAATATTATCAAAACCGTTTAAAACCGCTGCGGTCACCATCAAAATAATTCCTGCAGTCTGATTTCCGATCAAGAGTTGGTGAAACGCAACGCCAAAAGTTACCGGCATAGCTCCCACCAGCGGAACAAATGAAAAGAGAAAAACTAAAAATCCAATCAGAGAAATACTGGCTACCCCTGCACTCATGCAAACTGTGGAATAAACGAGCGACTGAACCACACCCGACACAATCGCTGCCAGTAAAACTGACCGGCACATCTCACCAATTGACTGTAAAACTCTCTCTGTCTGTTCCGGATTGTAAAAAGAATTTCTTCTGAAAAACAAAACTAACTTTCTTCCGTCGGCTAAAAAAAAGTAAATGCTCAGAACCATAATCGCTAAACCCATCGCCACTGCTGGCAAACGGGTTAAAAAACCACCCAAGATATCTGCTAATTTTATTCCCACACTCATCGCAAATTTTCTTGCCCCAGCTGTAATCTCAGCATTTTGAAGAGGAACCCAAGCCGTCAATTTCTCAATCGTGTCTTTGACTCCCTGGGAGTTCATTAACGATTCAACAAAGCTCAGATGATTTTCCTGTGCTCCTTCTTTCCATGTGCCTAATTGCTCAAGACCGGTCTGCGCTCCCCAAAACACTAAAAAACATGCCGGAATCAAAACTACCAATGTCACACTCAAAGTGAGCCCAGAGGCAGCGAGCCAAGTGGGAAATTTTCTTTTTTCTAGAAATTCCAAAGCTGGAAAAAACAGAATTGAAAAAAGAGCCCCCATCGCAATGGGTACAAAAAAAGGAGAGGCTAAGTAGCCGAAGAGACCAATGACCAGAGTGGCAAATAAAACTCGACCCATCTAAACAGAACCTTGCTCAGGTTGCTCTTTTTTCAGAGGTTCGTAGGTTCCAAAAACAATGTCCCAAAGAGGAGAACTCACTCCCCAGCGGGAATGAGAGTTTACAAAATGATGGATCATATGGCTTTGTTTCAGGTATTTTCCAAACACAGTTCTCGGTGTAAAATGGTGAACAGAAAAGTGAATGTAGTCATAACAAAGATAGCCCACCAAGAAGAAAGCAAAAAAGGGCTCGACCCAAACCCCACCAAAAATGAGCCTAAAAAAAGTAAAAAGAACGATTGCAATACCAATCCCAGCTAATGGGGGCATCACCAGTCGCGTTGGATCAATAGGATCATCATGGTGAAGACCATGAATAATAAACTGGAGTCTGGATTGAAAATGGTTTTTGGGTTTGAGGTGAAAAATGTACCGATGCAAAGTGTACTCAGTAAAACTCCAAATAAAAAGCCCAAGAAACCCTAATAAACCGATTGCTAAAAAAGACAACCCATGAACCTCTCGAGAACGCCATAAAAGCCAAGCAATGACAGGGGTCCATAGGATGAGCGGAGTCAAAGGATGGACGTGCGTGAACTTTTCTAAGAAACTACTTTTAAAAATCCGAATGCTCTCGTGTCTCTTTCCCATGACCTCACCTTATAACAGCTCTCGTTGTCAGGCAATCCTAAGCGTGCTAGTTCTTATAAAAAGAGGAGGGACTGGCTTTGATTTCTAGCATCTTGACATTATTGGGAGTCACTTTTGGGTTGGGTTTGCTCTTGGTTTATTTGAGTCTGTGGCTCAAAACACAGCTTTCGGCTCACTTTATGGAAACCCATGAGCGGTTGGAAAGAACACTGGGTCAAAACCGTCAGGAACTGCAAAATGGACTTTTCAAAACCACTTTAGCTCTAGAAACCAAATTTCAATCTTTAGAACACCAAGTCGGAAATCGTCTAGAGTCCATTGGGAAAAGTGTAGAATCTAAACTCAATGAAAACCTCAAAGAAGGTTTCAAACACTTCGAAAAAGTCCAACAACACCTCCAGGCCGCAGAACTCAAGCTAGCCTCTCTCAATGTGGTGGGGCAGTCGATTTCAGATTTAAACAATTTGCTCAAACTTCCTCACCTCCGGGGTGGTTTTGGAGAGGCGACACTGGAAAGGCTTTTGGCTGATTTTCTTCCCATCGGTTCTTATGAGCTCCAGTATGCGATCGTTCCAAATTCAACAGAGCGTGTGGATGCCGTCGTGAAAATGGCCCACCAAGTCTTGCCTATTGACAGCAAATTTCCACGAGAGCAAGTTTTGCCACTTTTTGAAACACAAGATCCTGCGTTGCTAGAAAATGCGCGGAAAGCACTTTCAGACTGCATCAAAGTTCAGGCCAAATCGATTGCAAAAAAATATGTCAGGCCTGAGCATGGCACAACGGACATGGCCTTTTTATTTTTGCCCAGTGAGACTTTATATTTCGAAGTCATCCGTGACGGAAAACTTTTCGAAGAAACCTGTAAACTCAAAGTGTACCCTGTCTCTCCCAATACTTTGGCCATCGGACTGAAGTCCGTTCTCATGGCACAAGAATATTACAACATGTCTAAAGGCGTGGAAAAAACGATCGAAGATCTCAAGAAAGCCAGAAAACATTTTGAACACTTCGAATCCAGATTTGGTGAAATCGGCAGAGGCTTACGAAAAGCACAAGAGGCGTTTGACACTGCCTCTTCGCACTTAGGACATTATGAGACGAGCGTGTTTCGCTTGACTGGGGAAGTGGCGGCGGAAGCCTTGGGAGAAACCACGTCTGGAGTTGCGGCTCCGAAAATAGAAGCGAGTTCTCTGGAGAATTAGGTTTCTGGAGTTCCCAAAGGAACAATATAAAGCAAAGCGTTTTTTAAAAAAATACAAGGCCACCGCCTTGAACTTCGCAAAAAGTGAAGTTCACAAGGCAAAGGCCCTTCCTCTTCAGTACTTCACTTTTTGCGAAGTTCAAAGGGGGGGCCTTCTGAGACTCTATTTCCCCCTCTGTATTAAGATCTCCAATTGCTGTGAGAATCCCCCCATTTTTTCCGTTAAGGTATCCACTTTTCGTGTGAAAGTGCCCATCTCTTGAGTGAGATTTCCCAAGTGCAGAGCTATGGTACTGACTTGAGGAATCAAGATGCCCATTTGCTCAGTGAGAGTATTCACTTGTGGAACAAGAACGTCCATCTTCTGAGTAAGGGTGCTTACTTGTGGAACAAGAACGTCCATCTTCTGAGTAAGGATGTTTACTTGTGGAGCAAGAACGTCCATCTTCTGAGTAAGGATGTTTACTTGTGGAGCAAGAACGTCCATCTTCTGAGTAAGGATGTTTACTTGTGGAACGAGAACGTCCATCTTCTGAGTAAGGGTGCTTACTTGTGGTACGAGAACGTCCATCTTCTGAGTCAGCGTGTTTACTTGTGGTACAAGAATGTCCATCTTTTTGGTAAGCGTGTCTACCTTCTGAGTGAGGGTGCCTACTTGCGGAGCAAGAACGTCCATCTTTAGTGTAAGCGTGTCTACCTTCCGAGTAAGGGTGCTCACTTGTGGAGCAATTACTCCCATCTTTTGATCTAAAGAGTTCAGTTTGGGCAAAACCACTGCCATATTTTGAGCAATAAGCTCAATCGAGTTTTGCATAGAACGATTTGATATTTTCAATTCTCTGATTTCTTGTTTGACCTCGACAATCTCTAACTTCATTTCTCCCATTTCAGCTCTTACAGACCGAAATTCGGACTTCATTTCGGTTCTTAGGAAAGCAAGATGTCCTATCATCGCGGGCTCATTGGGACTTGATATCATGAGATCATTGAGTAATTGTGATTCTGTCATAACTTTTCCTTTCTATATTAAAAAGTAACGGATTAGCAATAGAGCAAGATCTGTGCCAAGAAATACGCGCTGCTCTGTGAGGGAAATGTAAGCACTAAAATCTGATTTCCGGCGTCAGGGTCCGAAAATCGGAGCCGCGACTCTGGAAGGTAGAGACTGGCCTTTGATTACTCCTAAGAAAACATGAACGCGACGAGCTTCGTGTAATCGTGAGTCCACCGTGCGGTGGCCAGAGCAGTGATATAGCTCTGTCGACGGTCTTTCGGAGCGTCCCTCAGTGAACTACCCCAGGTGGGGATTTTCCATCCATTTTTTTCACAGAGATTCTCGACGACGATTCTCCCAAAGCGGCCGTTTCCATTCGCAAAAGGATGGATTGTCTCGATCCTTTCGTGGAAATGTGCCGCGGTTTCTTGTGGTAAAAACGATTTTTCTTTCATCCAAAAGGCGAGGTCACCCTCGAGCTGTCGCAGGGCTGGCCAGATTTTGTGGGATTGAAGAAAATCTGGATTGTTCAGTTCGTACGTACGAACTTGTCCGGCCCATTCCCAGACATCGCTGAAGAGTTTTCGATGTAGCTTCAACCAGAAGTCGTAGGTTTCACCACCCTCTCTTTGACTTGCTAGCCACACCAGTCCCTCTGCGATATTTTGCTCTTCATACTCGTCAAGCTCGCCCATGTTTTGGATGTGTTTCAGCTTTAGTCCCTTTTGGAATTCAGACGGAAGGGGTGTCTGGCCGTCTCTGTCTTTAAAAAGGAAGTTGGTCACCAGACGTCTCCTTTTTCAAGGAGCTTATTGGCTAAGCGTTCGAGTCTCTCTTGAAGCGATTGTTCGACGCGTTGATCCTCCAGAGTCATGTGAAGGTCTGCTGAGGTGAGAGTGCGCATTGCTTTTGCTCGTGCAGCTTGTCTCATGGGCTCGTCAATATTGTTTTTTGGGACGAACGCATAAACGAGTTCACATTCCATAGCATGGGCCATTTTCTTGAGTGTATTGAGGGTGATGCGACCGGCCACTTCGCCACGTTCGGCTTGGGAGACAGATGGGAGTGAAAGTCCGACTCTAGCTGCAAGCTGCTTGAGCGTCATGTTTAGGGACCGGCGCATGTAGTGAATCCATCCCGGACGAACGTCTGCATCAGGAAGCACTTTACGGAGGGCTTTCAGGCGGCGATTCGCTTGGGCAATTGCTAGTGGGTCTCTGGGTTTCATATCTATCTCTGAAATAAAATATGTATTAAAACATAATTATTTGCAATAAAATTATGTTTTAATACATAAAAAATTATATAGTTATTATATATATAAACATAATAATAATCGATTATTATTATAAAAATAATGTAAATACAATTAGTTATACCATTTACACCTAGG
>JAHFAB010000336.1 GCA_023250795.1 Bacteriovoracaceae bacterium | reverse complement strand
CGCTGCCATCATGAGAGAGGAAGGGGCGGAGGGAAGGTATAATGGAATTCTCGGATCTAGAATCTGATAAGCGGCAGAGGCATTCGCCCGCTTTTCGCAAAAGGCGCGCTATCAATTGGCTGACATTGGGGTTTACTTATTCGGCCATGTACATGGGAAGATACAATCTCTCTTTTGCAAATAAGTCTCTCTCGACTACATATGAGTGGGATAAGACCAGCATTGGAACGATTATTTCTACGGCACTTTTTATATATGGGATATCTGCGATTTTTAACGGCCCGATTGCCGATAAAATCGGGGGGCGTCGAGCCATGCTCATTGGGGCTACTGGCACTGTGCTTTTCAATTTTCTCTTTGGCCTAGGAGCCTATCTTGGATTTTTGGGAACTGGAACCTACCTTCTTAGTTATTTTGCCACGATCTGGGGATTGAACTCTTTTTTCCAGTCTTTTAGCGCGCTCTCACTCATTAAGGTCAACGCCGGGTGGTTTCATATTAGGGAGAGAGGCGTTTTTTCCGCTATCTTTGGTTCGATGATCCAAGGTGGGCGTGCGCTCATCTATATGATTGGCCCGATGCTCGTGCTTTGGCTTCCTTGGCAGTGGGTCTTTTTTGTTCCCTCTTTGATTGTTGCTGGGATGGCGCTGCTGACCTATCGTAATGTTCAGGACAGCCCTGAGAAATGTGGTTTAGCTCCTCTAGATGTTCAGGATGCGTCGAGCGGTGATCCAGAAAAAGTCAGTTTGAAATATGTTATCAAAAAAGTTTTTACCAATCCTGTCACTCTGACGATTGCCGCAGCTGAGTTTTGTACGGGATTCGTGAGGCATGGCTTTGAACAGTGGTTTCCAAGATATATGATCGAAGCTCAAAAGCTCACGTTAGACTCTCCCATTTTTCAAAAAGGAGCAGCGGCTATTGTCATTGCCGGGATTTTTGGAGCATTTTTTGCCGGTACGATTTCGGACTGGGTTTTTAAAAGTAGAAGACCCCCTGTGGCTTTTCTAGGTTATTTTTTACAGGTTTTATGCCTTGCCGTCATTTGGAGAGCGCCCAGTATGAACTGGGTGATTTTCGCTTTTGTGCTCAACTCTTTTGCAATCAGTGTGGTGCACTCCATGCTCTCTGGAACTTCTTCGATGGACTTTGGTGGAAAGAAGGCTGCTGGAACAGCCACGGGACTTTTTGATGGAATGCAGTACATCGGAGGCTCTTTTGTGGGTGTTGGGATGGGCTGGATGCTCGAGCGTTTTGGGTGGGGCACTTGGAGCCCCAGTATGATAGGCTTCTCGGCGGTTGGAGCCATTCTCATGCTTTTTTTGTGGAATGCTCGGCCGAAGGTGGCCTCAAAGACAGTCTAAATGAAAGCTGTGGTGAGATGACTGAAAAAGAATATCGCCTGAAAATAAGTGAAACTTTTGATCGAATTGAGAAAGCTTTTGCAGAGGTGGATCCCGACGTGGTCGAGTGCGAGCAATCCCAAGGGGCGATGACGCTCACTCTTGCGGATGGCTCGAGGTGTATTTTGAGTGCTCAGCCCTCGGTTCTGCAGCTCTGGCTTGCGCTGGCATCGCGGGGCGTGGCATTTCATTTTAATTGTGAGCAGGGTGGTTGGTCCTATGTTTGGAAAGACGACAAGGGCAAAGGGATCGAATTATTTTCTTATCTGACGTCTTATTTGAATGAAGTGACAAAGCTAGAGTTTAAATTTTAATGTGAGATCTTTTTATGGAAAAAGTACTTCTTTATACAATGGATGGCTGCCCTTTCTGTGAGAGAGCCAAGGCTCTTTTGAAACAGAGGGGAGTTCCATTCGAAGAAAAACGAGTCGATTTGGATAATGACGCCGAATGGGATCGCCTCTACAAACTTTCTGGTATGAAAACCATGCCTCAGATCTTTGCGGGAGAAAAACTAGTGGGAGGCTATACGGAACTTGCAGCTTTGGACGTAAAGGACAAGTTGGTTTCTTTGAAATAGTGGGTTGGGAAATGTTTGAAATAAAATTTAAAACAACAAGGTTTTTTCAGTGTCATTTTATATCATAGGCGCAGGATCCATCGGAGTTTTTGTAGCGGCAAAGCTTTCCAAAAATGCCCCGGTTACTTTGGTACCAAGAGATCCAAGTTCAGCAGAGCGTTTTGCAAATGGAATTACTTTTACGATGAACGACCAGGGACACTTCCAGGTTCCCTGCTTGCCTTGGTCACAGATCGAACGATTTGAGAAAGATAGTTTTGTACTTCTGACGACTAAAATTTACCAGTTAGGAGATGCTCTCAGAGAAGTCGCAAAGCGTACTGATGGAAGTCAGACTTTGGTTTTATGCCAAAATGGATTGGGCGTCTGCGAGGAGGCGGAGAAGTTTTTGCCTGGTGTGAAGTGGGGGAGAGCGATTTGTTGGTTGGGGGTTCGTTTAGAAGCACCCGCGACAGTGCATGTGGCTGGAGTGGAGGCGATGGAGTTGGCAGGAGGAGAAGAAGCACCTCTACGGAGGCTTGCGGAAACTTTGAGTGCATCGGGAATTCCTGCTTTCTGGTCCTCGAATGTGGCTCCAGCCGAGTGGAAAAAAGCGCTCTGGAACGTTTCTGTGAACGGCCTTTGTGCTTTGGTTCAAGGTCCCAATGGGCTGGTTTTGGAAGATCCATTCTTGAAACCCCTGATGGATCTTTTGATGAAGGAAGCGCTGGCTGTGGCGCGTGCGCAGGGAGTCCATTTAACCGATGCGGATTGCGCGCGTGTGATCGAAGGGACAAGGACTGCTGGAAAGAATCGAAACTCGACTCTCCAAGATCTGACTTATGGACGGGCGACGGAGATGCCGTGGTTAAATGGAGCCGTCGTTCGCTTAGGGCTGAAGTATGGGGTTCCCACCCCTGGGCATCTGATGATTGCAAATTTGATCCAGCATTTGGAGAAAACTCGGGTTTTTGCTGATTTCTCGGTTGATAAATCTAAGGGTTAAAGGTAATCCTCAAAAAGCTTCATTTCTTTAGATGTCCCCATCGTCTAGCTTGGCCTAGGACATCGCCCTTTCACGGCGGTAACCGGGGTTCGAATCCCCGTGGGGACGCCAAAGACTCGTATTAGGAACCCCTTTTTGTTTATCCTCTTCCTGCCCTGACATCTCCGTCCCTACATAAATTCTTATTTACATAGCAAAGACAATGGGAAATGGATTT
>JAHFAB010000017.1 GCA_023250795.1 Bacteriovoracaceae bacterium | reverse complement strand
ATTTGTACGAGTTTTTTATATTCAGGTTTAGTTAAATCCTGAAAAGACCTCGGTCTTTTCTCACTCGGAAAATCTTTATGACAAATCATCACCATCAGAGAATAGTAATTGGTTTCACTGGGGCTGTGCTTGGGGCGTGTAAGAGCAAACCCTCTTTTGACCAAGTCTAGACTCCAAAACGGATCAGAGGTCATCAAAATATCAGCTTGGGGTTTTTTGGCCAGAATTTCAGCTTCTACTTTAGCCTGAATTTTCTCAGACCCCCCCTGGAAAATCTGCACATCGATATCGGGATGCTTTTCTTCGAAAGCTTTTTTTAACGGAGCTGCAAACTCCTTATAGATGGATGTGTAAACCCAGATTTGTTTTTTTTCTGCAGACGCGTGAGCCTGCTGCAAGAGTAAGAATCCCAAAGCGAAAAAGAGTGTTTTTTTCATGAACTGTGTTTATTCTTTGGGGAAAGGCGAGTCAATTATTATCGGGGGTCCTATGTCTATTCTATTTTTTCTATTAGCTTACCCGTTGGCACACGCAGACAGTCACTATCCTCCTGGATTTATCTGGGGGGCCGCATATTCGGCTCACCAAACTGAGGGGGTACAAGGAGGGGGAGAGCTGAGTGACTGGTGGGATTTTGAGCACCCACAGACGGGAACGTCTCCTATTCGAAATGCTGACACAGCGGATTTGGCTGTGAACCAATGGGAGCTTTACGAAATAGATGACAACCAGGCCGTCCAACTTGGGCTAAACAGTGTCAGAACTTCTCTTGCGTGGGAAAAAATCGAGCCGATCTATGGAGTTTTTTCGACGAAAGTGATCGAACATTATCGAAGACGCTTTCAGGCCATGCGTGCAAAGGGTATCAAGCCCATGATTGCACTCCACCATTTTGTTCATCCCAAATGGTTCCATCCAAAAGGGGGATGGCTTTCAGAGGAGAGTCCGAAGTGGTTTTTAGAATATGCCCATTTTGTGGTCACTCAGCTGGGAGATCTCTGTGATCTTTGGATACCATTTAACGAGCCCATGGTTTTAGTTCTGATGGGATATCTCAAAGCGGAGATTCCACCCCAGTTGCAATCATTAGACTCGGCTTACGAAGCAGCTTTTCAGATGGCGAGAGCCTATCGAATGGTGAGCGCAATGATACACGAAGTCCAAGGACCCTCTCCGAACGGACGAGGTCCAGATGGCAAGCTTCGGGGAGTGGGTTTAGCCAATTCCCTTCATCTCTATGATCCTCTGGATCCGCAAAACCAGAAAGATATCGAAGCTGCTGATTGGGTGACTCAAGTCAATAACTGGGATTTTCTCAGAGGAATTATTTCAGATCGCTTAGAGTTCAAACTGCATCCAGAAATTATTTTTGGAAAAAATTTCAACCGAGAGTTTCCCAAAGAAGATCTGCAACCTTGGCAGATGGGAGATGGGTTGATGGATTGGATTGGGGTGAACTATTATTCTCGCTATTATATTAAATACAATCCCAAAAGTTTGCTCAAAGTGGAGTGGGTAATGCCGACCGGGCCAAGTGGGGACAACGGTTGGTCGATCTACCCAGAGGGACTGGAGAGAATTCTCAGGCAGACTGCAGCGCAGTTTCCACAGACCCCATTGGTTGTAACTGAAAATGGGTTGGCTGATGGAGCCGATTCGAGACGCGGGAAATTCATTGAGGCACATTTGCACTCTTTAGATGGTGCAGTGTTTGGAAGTTCATTAGGAAATCCGCTGGATCTGCGAGGCTACTATCATTGGAGTCTGATGGATAACTTCGAATGGCTTTACGGGTACGCCTACCGATTTGGCTTGGTGGAAATTCAATACAATCAGAATTTGAAAAGGGTACCGAGAGCGAGTGCGGAGATTTATAAAAGTGAAATACTGAAAAGAAATGAGTACCCATTTCAGTAGTATGCTTAGCGCACAGTGATGGAATCAAAGAGGCTTTTTCTAAATTAGACAGTGTGAGGGGCGTGTGCGTCCACTGATGGACATAGGCACAGCGAGCACATGGATGTGCGTCCCCGACATCACTGTCTAATTTAGAAAAAGCCTCTTTGATTCCATCACTGTGCACTTAGTGCAGCTTGTATTCCCTGAGTTTGGTGTACAGATGCGAGCGATCCATCCCTAATGAGAGCGCCAGCTTGCTGACATTTCCATCCAGCTTTTGATACTCTTGAGTGAGAAGTTCTTTTTCAAACTGAGATACTTTTTTATAAAAACCCGTCTCTTCTTTTTTGTTACATGCGCGATCTCGAATTTTCGGTGGGAGATCCGAGATGTCGATTTCATCTCCCTCGATCATGGTGAGGAGAAATGCCACAAGATTTCCAAGTTCGCGAATATTTCCAGGCCAATTGTAATTTTGCAAAGTTTCTATGCATTCGGCAGTGAACTTCAATTTTCTTTGAGTTGATTTCGCATATTGATGGAGAAAATGTCCCAAGAGCTCTGGTATGTCTTCTTTTCGTTCACGAAGTGGAGATGCGTGAATCGAGATGACGTTCAGTCTTTGTAAGAGATCGTCTTTAAACAAACCCTGTTTGACCATCTCATCTAGATTTTTATTGGTTGCACAAATAACCCTAAAGTCGAGATTGGTAATTTTAGAAGAGCCTAATCTTGAAATTTGTTTTTCTTGGATGACTCGTAAAAGTTTAGCCTGGATCTCAAGAGGCATGTTTCCAATTTCATCAAAGTAAACGATTCCACCCTGTGCTTCTTCAAAAATTCCTTTGGTCTGTTTTTCTGCTCCGGTGAAAGCCCCTTTTTCGTGACCAAAGAGCATACTTTCTGCTGTAGAGCTTTGGATCGTGGCAGAATCTATGGCCACAAAGGGAGCTAGAGTTCCATCGGAGTGATTTCCTCGCAAAGATCGGGCAATGACTTCTTTTCCGGTTCCGGTTTCTCCTGTGATGATGACGTTGGCTGAACTCATTTTGATTTTTTCAATGGATTTTTTTAGTGCATTGATTTGAGAAGATCTACCGATGAGTTGATTTGCTTTTTGCTGTGTGTTGACCTCAAAATTTTGCTGTTCTTTTATTTGTACAAGTTTTTGGCGCTCTAAAACCAGAGCGATCGTGTGAGCCAAATCATCTGCTTGAAAAGCTTTTGGAATATAATCGCTGGCTCCCAGTTGCATCGATTTTTTCACACTTTGAAAATCAGTCTTTCCACTGACCATTACGATGGCAAGATCCGGGTCGACTTCTTTGATGATCGGGATGAACTGGATTCCCTCCTCTGGAGTTCTCATTTCGATGTCTAAGAGAAGGGCCGCGATGGATTGGTTTTTCACAATCTTGAGAGCTTCATCGGTGTTGTATGCGGATTTACAGTCGTATTTTTCTTTCAGTACGTACTTGATAGCCAAGTGAAACATTTTGTCGTCATCGCAGATGAGGATTTGGGGGCGCTCAGTCATCGGTCTTTAATAGCACAAATAACTCAAGTAATCACGGATTTTATTTTGCAATGCGTTGGGAGTTGCCTACAGCTTCTCCTAGGTTGTGGAGGGAGGTCCCTACAGTTCTTTTGGAGTTTGAGCTCAAAAGGGTCCGGCACTGTTTTTGCTAAAGGATTTGTGGAGTTAATGAATTTAAACAAATGAGGAGTGACTGAATGAAAATTTCAAATGAAGATAAAAACTTAATTCGGATTGCGCATCAGAGTGACGCCAATGTTTTGATTACGGGGGCGACAGGGACGGGTAAAACATCTTTAGCTAAGGAAATCCATTTGCAAAGTCCGCGGCAAAACCGGCCTTTTGTGAGTGTGAATTTGGCCACTCTTCACGAAGGGACGTTGGAGTCTGAACTCTTTGGCCACGAAAAAGGGGCGTTTACGGGGGCGGATCTTCGTAGAGTGGGGCGGTTCGAGATGGCTCAGGGCGGGACTGTTTTTCTGGACGAGGTGGGGGAACTCACGCCGCGTTTGCAGGCCAGGCTCTTAGATTTTCTACAGTCCAAAGTGATTAACCCGGTGGGGAGCAATCGTGAAATCCGGCTGGATGTGCGCGTGATTGCGGCGACTCACAAAGATTTAGAGAAAGCTGTTTCTCAAAATGAGTTTCGACAAGATTTATTTCATCGCTTGAGAGTTATTTCTATCCACTTGAAGTCTTTAGTCGAGCGGCAAGATGAGTTTAACGAAATTGTTCACTATGCTTTGGAGGAGCTTGTGAAAACTCATCAGAAATCGGTGCATAAAATATCTGAAGAAGTGGCACAGAAGCTCGAATCATATCCTTGGCCTGGAAATATTCGGGAGCTTCGCAATGTTTTAGAGTACGCAGTTTTGGTTTGTCAGGGGACAGAGATCGTGACGACGGACTTGCCGGTTTGGTTTCTGCAGCCCTCTGTTTCGAATCCCAACTCTGAGCGATTGTTGGGCGTTGCTGAGGTTCCACTCACTTTAGATTTTCAAGATACGATCTCACGATTTGAAAAAGAATACCTTGAAAAAGCCCTTTTTTATTTTCGTGGGAGGGTCAACAGAACGGCTAGAGGGATTGGGTTAAACAAGTCCACCCTTGTAAGACGGTTGCAGACTTATGGGATACAGAGATCAAGATAGTCTCGAACTTTTACGTAAAATATCCTGTAAAACAGGTGCTCCGTATCAAAAACTATTGAATCAAATTTTAAAAGAAGGGCTTTGGAAAAGAGAAAAATCTGAATCGAGACTAGATCGAATAGAGAAAGATTTGGCAAAACCAAAGAAAATTTTAGCTGCTTCGAATCATGTGATTTAAGCTTGACAATCCAGGACAAAATCAAGGTGTCCACATAAGGCAATCTACTGAAAAATTAACAAAATTGATTTTTTTACAAATAATCCTTGCAGTTAGGTTTTATCTCCGCTATTACGTCGAACCTTGCCCTGATTCTTTTTTTCTGTGATGAAACAGGGTGGTTCTTTGAAAATTTGGGATGAATTTTTTGAAAGAGAGAGTGGGCGCAAAGGCAGACACCGTCTGAGAAGAGGGTGTGCTGTCGATGAGCCTCGAACAATTCTGTCGAGTAAAAAGCGATGAAAAGAAGTAGATAGAAATCTTTTTTTGAACAGCGAAGGATTTTGGCTTTAGGCGAGAGGAAATTTTACGAAAAAACCGGAGCATACACAGAGTATGTGAGGATTTTTGGGTAAAATTTTTCGAAGCATAAAGGCAAAAGACGAGCTGCAGAAAGAAGAAAGCCAGATAGGATTGAGCGAGGAATTAAGCGCTTGTTTAAAAGGATTGAGTCTTTCCGAAAGGAGAGGCGAAAAAAGTTAAACAGGAGAGTTTGATCCTGGCTCAGAGCGAACGCTGGCGGCGTGCCTAACACATGCAAGTCGAACGTGAAAGGGGGCAACCCTGAGTAAAGTGGCGTACGGGTGAGAAACGCGTAGGTAATCTACCCTAAAGTCTGGAATAACCTGCCGAAAGGTGGGCTAATACTGGATAGAGCGAGGGAACACGTAAGAGTGTTTTTCGGGAAAGGGAGCTCGCAAGGGCCCTTGCTTTAGGATGAGCCTGCGTCTCATTAGCTAGTTGGTAAGGTAACGGCTTACCAAGGCGATGATGGGTAGCTGGTCTGAGAGGATGATCAGCCACACTGGAACTGAAACACGGTCCAGACTCCTACGGGAGGCAGCAGTGGGGAATCTTGCGCAATGGAGGAAACTCTGACGCAGCCACGCCGCGTGAGTGAAGAAGGCCTTCGGGTTGTAAAGCTCTGTCGAGCGGGACGAAAGGTCTATAGGTTAAGAGCCGATAGGTTTGACGGTACCGCTAAAGGAAGCACCGGCTAACTCCGTGCCAGCAGCCGCGGTAATACGGAGGGTGCAAGCGTTGCTCGGAATTATTGGGCGTAAAGGGTAGGTAGGTGGTCTCATTTGTCTGGGGTGAAAGCCTTGGGCTTAACTCAAGAAGTGCCCCAGAAACGGTGAGACTGGAGTCCTGGAGAGGGTCGTGGAATTCCCGGTGTAGCGGTGAAATGCGTAGAGATCGGGAGGAACACCAGAGGCGAAGGCGGCGACCTGGACAGGTACTGACACTCAACTACGAAAGCGTGGGGAGCAAACAGGATTAGATACCCTGGTAGTCCACGCTGTAAACGATGGGTACTAGGCATGGTGGGTCTTGACCCCCGCCGAGCCGGAGCTAACGCAATAAGTACCCCGCCTGGGAAGTACGGTCGCAAGACTAAAACTCAAAGGAATTGACGGGGGCCCGCACAAGCGGTGGATCATGTGGTTTAATTCGAAGCAACGCGAAGAACCTTACCTGGGTTTGACATCCCCGGACCGCACTAGAGATAGTGCTTTCGTAGCAATACGACCGGGAGACAGGTGCTGCATGGCTGTCGTCAGCTCGTGTGGTGACATGTTGGGTTAAGTCCCGCAACGAGCGCAACCCCTGTCCTTAGTTGCCAGCATTCAGTTGGGCACTCTAGGGAGACTGCCGTGGTGAACACGGAGGAAGGTGGGGATGACGTCAAGTCCTCATGGCCTTTATATCCAGGGCGACACACGTGATACAATGGTCGGTACAGAGGGAAGCGAAGTGGTGACACGGAGCCAATCCCAAAAAGCCGATCTCAGTTCGGATTGGAGTCTGCAACTCGACTCCATGAAGTTGGAATCGCTAGTAATCGCGGATCAGCACGCCGCGGTGAATACGTTCCCGGGCCTTGTACACACCGCCCGTCACACCATGGGAGCTGACTCAACCAGAAGGCGGTCAGGCGAACCGAAAGGGCGCCTCCGACGAAGGTGGGGTTGGTGACTGGGGTGAAGTCGTAACAAGGTAGCCGTAGGGGAACCTGCGGCTGGATCACCTCCTTTCTAAGGAGATTTTTTATACGAAGTGATTTTATGCAAGCAATTGCATAGAAGATTTTTGGATAAAACAGTTTCCGGTCAAGTCTTAGGCCAGAGAGATGTGAAGAAAAAGAGAGAGAAATTTTTCTTACTTCATAGAACTTAGGCAATAAGAACTGGCCCACTTTCTCTTTCAAGGGATTCATCCCATAAGGATAAAAGCAGCTGTGAGTAGAGAGGCTTTGCGCCTATTTTTTACTTCTCCTCCTGAAGAAGTAAAAAAAGAAATAAAAAGGGCGAAAGTAAAGAAAAGTAACTTCAGCCAGATGAAGTTATAAGAGGCGAAGTTGTGGGTGGAGAGAAGACGGGCCTGTAGCTCAGTTTGGTTAGAGCACACGCTTGATAAGCGTGGGGTCGGAAGTTCAAGTCTTCCCAGGCCCATGACTGAATCTCTGACTAGCAGGCGGAGTGAGTGGTTTTACTTCGTTAGGCGAAGTGAGGTCTGAGTCAGGGCTGGTGTTAGAGCTAGAGACCCTAAAGTCGCCCTGAAGTGGAGTGACCGGAGAATTAACCAGGGCTGCTGCTTAAAAAAGTTTCCGAGAGAAGAGAAGAAATGAGAAATTTCTCCCCTCTCAGTGTTCTTTGACAATTAAATATGACATTAAGTGATTGGATTGAGTTTTTATAAGCATGATCTAGTCATTTAATAAAATTATGATACCAACATTGATGTTTGTTTAATCTTATTATTTTTTTATGTGACCAGAGGTGAAAGCCAAGGGAAGCATGAAGGAATTAAGAGAGAAGCAGACAAATTAGAAAAGTAAGTAAAGTAAAGTAAGTAAAAATATGCAGAACACGAATTCATTTATTTTTAGAGTTTTGAGATTTTGAAGAATTTATGTTTGTTTTTATTGAGCGGAAGCGAAAGCGAGAGCGAGAGCGAAAATAGACATAAAAAAAAGAATAGGTTTCAGGAGTCTGAGAATAGGTGAAGAGAAGAGATACGAAAGAAAGCACATGAAACTGAAAAGCGATAAGCGACTCAGGGCACAAGGTGGATGCCTTGGGACATGCTGGCGAAGAAGGACGGAGAAGGCCACGAAAGAATACGGAAGAGCTGCCTCACAAGCGTTGACCCGTATGTATCCGAATGGGAAAACCCACGAAGAGTAAAGTCTTCGTATCCATATCTGAGTGAAGTAGGGTATGGAAGCAGACGGAGGGAATTGAAACATCTCAGTACCTCCAGGAAAAGAAATCAAGACAGAGATCCCCCCAGTAGTGGCGAGCGAAACGGGGAGAGCCTAAACCCACGAACTTCGGTTCGTGTGGGGTTGCGGGACTTCAATGTGGGAGTTTGAAGGATAATCGAACGGTCTGGGAAGGCCGGCCAAAGTAGGTGAGAGCCCTGTAGGTGAAATCCTAAGAACCTCTAGAAGTATCCCAAGTACCATGGGGTCGGAGAAGCCCTGTGGGAATCCGGGTGCACCATCATCCAAGGCTAAATACAAGCATGTCACCGATAGCGCATAGTACCGTGAGGGAAAGGTGAAAAGAACCCCGTCAAGGGGAGTGAAATAGAATCTGAAACCCTGTGCCTACAAGCGGTAGGAGGGCTATGCTTCTTTTAATTAAGAAGAAATGCCTGACTACGTACCTTTTGCATAATGAGCCAGCGAGTTAGTGTCGATAGCAAGGTTAACCCGAACAATAGGGGTAGCCGTAGCGAAAGCGAGTCTGAATAGGGCGAATGAGTTGTCGGCACTAGACCCGAAACGTGATGAGCTAGGCATGACCAGGTTGAAGCGTCCGTAACAGGGCGTGGAGGACCGAACCGGTAACCGTTGAAAAGGTTTCGGATGAGTTGTGTTTAGGGGTGAAAGGCCAACCAAATTACGTGATAGCTGGTTCTCCCCGAAAGCTATTTAGGTAGCGTCTTATGGAGAGTCACTGGAGGTAGAGCACTGACTGGGCTAGGGGCCTTACCGGGTTACCAACCCCTATCAAACTCCGAATACCAGTGAACTTTACGCCATAGGAGGCAGACGGCGGGAGATAAGTTTCGTCGTCAAAAGGGAAAGAACCCAGATCGCCAGCTAAGGCCCCAAATTCTAGACTGAGTGGGAAAGGATGTGACATTCCCCCAACAACCAGGAGGTTAGCTTAGAAGCAGCTATCCTTTAAAGAAAGCGTAATAGCTCACTGGTCGAGGGATGTTGCGCCGAAAACGTAACGGGGCTGAAGTCTAGAGCCGAAGCTGCGACTGCGAGAACACTGAGGTGATTTCGCGGGGTAGGGGAGCATTGTCTAAATCAGTGAAGCGTGAGCGAGAGCACACGTGGAGATATGACAAGAGCTGCTGCTGGTATGAGTAGCGATAAACTAGGTGAGATTCCTAGTCGCCGTAAGCCCAAGGGTTCCTGCACACGGCTCGTCCGGGCAGGGTTAGTCGAGACCTAAGCCGAGGCTGAAAAGCGTAGGCGATGGAGATGGGGTTAATATTCCTCAACTCAATTTAAGGCGTTATTAATTCCGTAGGGACTGCGAAAGAATATTTGAGCCCGTCATTGGTTGTACGGGTGCAACCCAGTAGGAGTGTGAGGGAGGCAAAATCCCCTTCACAGCTATCTCCGAGAGGGGAGTCCGTGAGAGGTAACACTCTCAGAAGTCAAATGTTCTCGGCGCACAAGAAAAGCTGCGGAGTGAGTCTTAAGTTGACTCGTACCGGAAACCGACACAGGTGGGCGAGGAGAGTATCCTCAGGCGCGTGAGAGAAGTCCAGTTAAGGAACTCTGCAATATACTACCGTAACTTCGGAAGAAGGTAGCCCGATAGTAGGTGAGAAGGACTTGCTCCTTTGAGCCCAATTCGGGGGCAGAAACCAGGGGGTATCGACTGTTTAACAAAAACACAGGACTCTGCTAACTCATTACGAGGATGTATAGGGTCTGACGCCTGCCCGGTGCTGGAAGGTCATGGGGAGAGGTCATAGGAGTAATCCTAGAAGCTTCGAACTTAAGCCCCAGTAAACGGCGGCCGTAACTATAACGGTCCTAAGGTAGCGAAATTCCTTGTCGGGTAAGTTCCGACCTGCACGAATGGCGTAACGAATTCCCCACTGTCTCGACTGGATACTCGGCGAAATTGGAGTCGCGGTGCAGATACCGTGTTCCTGCGGCAAGACGGAAAGACCCCGTGAACCTTTACTGTACCCTGGCATAGAACATCTGGAGATTTTGTGTAGGATAGGTGGGAGACTGGGAAGCTTGGGCGCTAGCTCAGGTGGAGTCAACCTTGAAATACCACCCTGAATTTTTGGCTGTTCTCACCAAGAGTCGTATAACCGGCTTTGGGACGATGTCAGGCGGGCAGTTTGACTGGGGCGGTCGCCTCCCAAAAAGTAACGGAGGCGCGCAAAGGTACCCTCAGGCTGAGTGGAAACCAGCCGTAGAGTGCAAGGGCATAAGGGTGCTTCACTGCAAGACGGACATGTCGCGCAGATGCGAAAGCAGGTCCTAGTGATCCGGTGGTCCCGCATGGAAGGGCCATCGCTCAACGGATAAAAGGTACTCCGGGGATAACAGGCTTATCTCCCCCAAGAGTTCACATCGACGGGGAGGTTTGGCACCTCGATGTCGGCTCATCGCATCCTGGGGCTGGAGCAGGTCCCAAGGGTTTGGCTGTTCGCCAATTAAAGCGGTACGCGAGCTGGGTTCAGAACGTCGTGAGACAGTTCGGTCCCTATCTGCCGTAGGTGTTGGAGAAGTGAGAAGCGCTGTCCTTAGTACGAGAGGACCGGGATGGACGGACCGCTAGTGTTCCAGTTGTCACGCCAGTGGCAGTAGCTGGGTAGCTATGTTCGGACGAGATAACCGCTGAAAGCATCTAAGTGGGAAACTCTCTTCAAAACTACTTCTCCCGGGGCTTTAAGCCCCCAATAAGTCCCCCTGTAGACTACAGGGTTGATAGGGTGGGTGTGTACGTGAAGTAATTCACTCAGCTGACCACTCCTAATCGGACGTGAGGCTTATCTTTTTTTTTTTTAAAGTCCTTTTTTAGTTCTCTTTTCTTCCCTATTCTCAGCTTTCTGAGGCTTTGTAATGAACAACTCAGTCAGCCACCCTTTGGGGGTGTCTTTGGCGGCGGTGTCCCACCTGATCCCATCCCGAACTCAGTAGTGAAACCCGCCTGCGGCGATTCTAGTGTCGAGGTAGCTCGGTGCAAACGTAGCTCGATGCCCCCATTTTGTTCCTTTAAAAGCCCCGGACTTCCTTGCGGACTCCGGGGCTTTTTTTATTCTCCAAGCCTGAAATATTTAGCTTAATAGTCTTCCCCATGCCGGATCAAGAAATTCTCCGCCTCTGAAGAGATTGTATAATCAGCGCTTTTTGTGAGATTTTTGAGCGCCATTAAGGTGTCTGGAGAAAGTTTTTCAAACTCAGAAAGAGCGTCCATAGCGGCTAGAGATGTGTCAGGTTTTGGATCTTGAAGCATCTGGACAAGAGCTACCTCAGTTTTAGGCAGTTTGTATTGTAACTTTTCGATTCTATTTTTGATTTCGGCTAATTCGAGTTTACTGAGTCCAGCTTTGAGTTGGTCTTTGATTTTTCCAAGTGCGATCATTCCATAGAAGCTGATCGAACGATTGGGCTCTTTTAGAAGCTCAACGAGAGTAGATATTTCCCACGGTGTTCCTATTCCAAAACCTTCGAAAGCGACAGGGTGTTCCTTAGGATTTTCTGTGGTGATTTCGTGATAAACAAACCCCTCTGAGTGCTTGAGTGAAATGTCTAAAGCTGACTCCAGCGACAAAGCAGATTCTTGTGAGGGATTTTTCCCTAATTCATTGAGAACAGCAGCCGCTAATTCTCGAACGTCTAGATCACGTGAACTCTGTAGTTTCATTAACTCAGATTCCGCTTTGAGGGCGGTTTTTCCAAGACTCCCAATCAACGCTACGGTGTATTTTAGAACATAGGAGTCGTAAGTTTCTAGCGCTTGGATCAAAAAAGGTAAAAGCGTCTCTCCATTTTTTACTCCTAAGTTTAACAAGATATTGAGAGCTGAGATGCTGACGAACCAATCTGGGTCTTTGAGTGATCCAATCAGAGCAGGAATGGTTTTTTCCAGTTCCGAAGGACCTAACGTCTTTTGAGTTAGTGAAAATAGCGCACGAACCGATTCGTGACGAATGAGCTGGTCTTCTAATGGATCCAAATGCAAAAGAGCTTGAGTTAAATAAGAAACTCTATTTTCAGAGCTTATTCCCATGTTTTGAAGCACTTTTTCTGCCTGGCTCCGAACCCTGATTTGGGGATCGAAAAAAGCATTGAGTAGCGAGGGCGTAACCAGGGTTTTCTGCTCTTCTCTGAGCGCGATGTTTTCGAGTGCACCTAGTGCCGCTTCTGAAATTTCTTCACGAGGATTGCGCGAAAGTTTTTCGGTGAGGATTTTGATTGCGGAATTCGAGTATTCCCTTAGACCTTCCCAGCGCATTGATCCCAAAGTAAAAATAATGGGTAGTTGTTCTTCTATGGATGTAGATTCTGACAAAACGTGCAGTAGAGTTGAAATGAAACTCAGCTTGGTCTCATTGATGCTATTGGTTAAATCATCATTGGAAAAAATATTTTTAGAAAAGATATTTTTTATTTCATCTTCAGAAAAAGAAATTCTATACAGCTCAGGAGAGGATTTTATGCTAGAAACTCCAGTGATGAGCTCTTGAGGCGAGAATTTTTCCCTCTTCATGAGCTCTTCTACGGCAAAACGACTCAAGTGGTATTTTCCCATATTGAGAGCCG
>JAHFAB010000016.1:7722-12635 GCA_023250795.1 Bacteriovoracaceae bacterium | reverse complement strand
TAGTACTCACCAACTCCAACACACGCGCAGAAGATTGACGTAAAACCAAAAGCCGACCTAAATCTGGTTGATCTACATAGATTTCAATCATTTCAGTGAGTGTAATTTGTCGAGAAAGCTGAGCCTTTGCCTTGCTCACCTCATCGTCTGCTGCACGCACAGAAAATGGAGACAGACAAAGAGATCCACAAAGAAACACTAAGATAGTAAACAATCGCATGACTCCCCCCTAATTCATTGAGGCACAGGATATAGCACCGAGATTCACGTTGAGGAACTATTTTATTCTCTCTATGAGAAGAACAAACGAGAACAAACAACTCAGTGCAATAAATCTGTTAATTTCTCTCTCAGCATCAGTACACGTACTGCGAAATCAAAAGTCTCGTCTTGCTTAAGACATTGGTCAATGTATGGACGGGCAAAATCAATCTGAGCCAGTAGTCCTACGAGCGCTAAGCGAGTTCGATCTGAGAGATCTCCATGCACTGCCATTGCATAAGCGCGGCCAGCAGACAATTTGATCGGAAGCAAATAAGCTTCAAAGTCGTCCATACTGCTGTGTGGCTGAAGCGCTTTGACCAGTACAATTGCCTCGTGTGCGAGTGCTGCAGCTTGATTGGCAACCGGTAACGAAATATTGCCTTCACCCGTATCGTACGGAGGTACCTCATCCCTGGATACAACTGCAAGTATCTCAACGACCCTCACCTGTGCCCCAGAGACATGACGAAGCAGAATAGAGCCGGCCGTCTCTGCCACAGTGACAACATAGGATGGATCCGCTCCAGGGACATGCACTGTCCCCTTGACATCACCATTTACGATGACCTCAAAAACCGCATCTCGTGCTACACCTGTAGCTTGGATGTAGAGCTTGCGCACATGCCGCCAGGATCCTATGGAGAGTACGCGACTCTCCCCCGTATCCAGTGTAAGCGGGGCATACAAGAGACTCAAAGTCTCAAACTCGACGTTTGCGAGTGCCCGATCCATTACACAAAGTTGAGTTGTTGCAAAAAATGCTAACGCCCCTACCATACTTTTAAAGATTCTGTTCATAGAGTTCCCCTCTTTCTGTTTATTAGTAAATTAATAAGATGCATTGTGCAGAGACTACGATGACTTAAAAATAAGTGCAGTCAGAGTATTCTTTTTTTGAGAAGAATCAGGGGAGAAGAATTCTGTGCTCGCAGCTCATCTCTACCGACTCTGTCACTCACACACTCACTGCTCACCCATGCATCTTCTTATTTTTATTTTATTTTTTTTGCTTTCTTCTTTTTAGGAACTTTTCCAATACGTGGATCACTTTTCAAAATGAGTTCGCACGCATGGGTCACTTCTTCTTCAAAATTTTTAGAGAATTGAGGTAAAACTTGCCAACCCGTGGGGCCACTCCCGAAAAGCGAGATGGACCTCATGGAAGGCAGTTCTTTTTTTAAGCTCTCGTGATGTTCGAGAGTCGTTGCGATCCAAACTCCATTGTCTTTAGTATAGTCACTTTTGTCTCTTAGAATAAGGGCAATGATGTCTTCATCTGGAAACTTGGGGATATAAACAGACCTGCAACCAAACATGGGTTTTGTGTAGGGAGAAAGTGGAGAGAGTAAATCTAAAACAAATTCGTGGGGGATGGGAGATTTTATTTTTATACGTTTAGGTGGTTGCATGAAACTTTTTGTAAACCTTAAGCACTCTTCGGGTTGATAGAGAATCACCACCCAAAACCCTTAAGCCTTCTTCTCTCAGCCTCGGAGCGTGGTTTTTGATATAATTTTTATAAACGTTTATATTTTTCATAAAATAATGGATCGTCCATAAAGTCCGACCACTCTCCTTCTCTTCAAGCCTTTCAAACCAGGTGGCAGACAAAATTCCATTAATTTCTAAAATTTCTTTGATGTGGTGTTTAAGCCATTTTTTCAAGCGATTTTTTATTTCATTCTTAACAGTCAAATTGACTTCGTAAATAATCATTTCCGGGTGTTCGGTTGTTTTCATAAATGACCTCGTTTTTCTAACAGAGAGTATGTATCCAATATCTTATTTTTGTTTATAATTGATAATTATGATAGAATCCCCCCGTGTACGCCATGACAAATCAGCTTTCTACACTCTGCTTAAAATGCCTGTTTTTTACAGGGTGTATTGTTCTCACTCAGTTTCAAGCCCATGCCACCGCCCTCCCCTGCCAGGCCGCTCAAATCAAATCGTTCTATATCAATCAGACAGATCATTACCCATCCGACGAACGTGATTATTGCGACCTACCCACTCACCAAATCCCAGTAGAAATCCGACAGATGCTTGAAAAAATTGGAGAAACACACGAAAAATCGGCATTGTTTTTTCAGAAAACTTCAACTGCAGCAGAGCTCTTTCCCGAAGGTATAACCATTGTCGTATCAGGAAGTGAACAAGGTAGTATGGCCTACGCTTCTGACCCAATCGCCAACCAAATTGAAATCACTGTATTTCCAGACTGGAAAGGTCCAGATTTTGATTCCATCAGCTACACACATGAACTTGGACATATCATCGCTAGTCAAACCGTAAAGACACTCAGTATTATTGAAAGTCTGGATTACCTTTCTGTTTTTTCAGAGGGTTTTGCAGACTTTCTGGCTATGGCTCTCAATGACGGTCACATTCAAAAACAAGACCCTTCCTTATCAAAGTGCGTGAATCAAGCCGGTGACAGAGATCTAAATCTTCTGGCAAGCTTCAATGATCCCGCTTACCAGTTCAGCCCAAAACTCCTCTACGACCAACTCATGAGTTGTTGCAAACGAGATCCAGAAACACAAAGCTCCCCAAACTTGCAACGACTCTGTAAATCGATCGCAATTGATATTGAAAAAGCGGGATTTCAAGAGGCAGGAGACAGACCATTTGACCCAAAATCCTGCATTAACTCGGATACTGGGAAAAAAAATCAGCTGCTTTGTGATTCTCACAAATTAGGCATGCCGGTCAATTCGATGCTCCTCGCTTTAAACCGCAAGCTGCACAATTCAACTCGCAAAAGTGACAAGAATATTTTTGAACTTTTTCTACAGTCCCTTGCCCTAGCATCATCAGATCCACGAGATACTTTCTCGTGTGCTTATAACAATCCTGAAGGTCTCAAGCATCCGTTATTTTTAGAGGCAAGTTCTTACAAGCCCGTCTTCAAACATCTCAAAGCACTGCTTGGGCCAGCAATGGAGACTGAATTCGGCCTACTCTGGAACCTACACGCAATCGACAAAGGAATGGAGCTCTCCTCCTTGGAAGAAACTCAAGTTCTGCTTCCAGAAAGGGCCTTTTTCAAAATAAAGGAACGCACGGATAAAAATCCAGACGGGTTTTATAATACCAGAAATCCTTGTTACAAAAAATACCCCGATGCAGATACCTATTCTGGCGACTCCAAGTGCAGGATTATCTGTGTTGATGATCCAGCGCATTGATACCGTAAAACCGGCTAATCGGCAACTCTATGTTGGTTTGGCTGGAGGCCAGAGGGCTCGAGACCCTTAACCCGCTGCAAATCCAATTGGGATTGCCCAATAAGGCTCCCATCCAAAAAGCAGAACTTACTTATTTATTCTTTTACAATTTGCAGTTATTTTACGTTCTTTTACTGGTTTATCACCCTCATCTGCTGCTGGTTTATCATCCTCATCTGTTGTTAACACAGCTTTCAGTGTGATTTTTCTCACAATCTCGTCTTTACTGCCCTTTTTCTTTACATTTCTTCCTCTTATTTCCATTTTATATTCAAGACTTGAATCGCCCATATCCATTCGTGTTTCAAGGTCGTAACAGTCTGGACAACGAAGATGCTGAAAGCCTATAACTTCATGCTCTAACCCTTCTGTATCTTCTGCCGAATCTGCTTGCCAAGCTTTGTAATCTTCACTTAGTTTAATAAAAAATGCATTTCCATGGCTAGAACACACTAAATCAGCATCTACTATTTTTGTTATGCCCAAAGGGCCTTCTTTTGCAAAAGCAGAACCCATAGGAAAGCAAACCAGAAACAGTAAAATTATATATTTATTCATAATACATCACACTCCTTGACTCATCGCGTATCATATGCTTTTTTGTAGTACAACTACTTTTTTTACACTATTTTTGTGCAGCGTAGGTTTGTATGTATAACCTTAAAACACTTCGTTAAAATTCAAATAAACCGCCGTCTCATCCAGAGAAAATGCAAAATCCAATCTCGCCTTCGCGATAAAATCAGGTGGAAGCTTGAACCTCAAACCAATTCCCTCCGTTAGCTTGGGGGGATTGGGTTCAAAAAAACTTTTTTCTGAAGTATTTCCAACTCCTAAAAACAAATTTGCTCCTAACCAACGAAGTAAAGAATAGCGAGTTTCCATTTGTAAAAGATAAAAATGATTTCCTCTCAATCGATTGGCTTGGTACCCTCGCATTTCTGAGTCTCCACCTAACGAGTAACGGTACAAGAAACCAGGATCTCCAAATGAAGTACCTAATTTCAATTGGCCCGCAAGCACGAGCTGGTCTGAAAGTAAAAAATATTTTCGAGCTTCATATTGAATGCGACTAAACCGAGTACTCGGACCATAGTCCACACTCAGATCCATCAGACTTCCTCTTTTAGGGTCCGTGTCATGATCCCTGTCGTCATTTCGAAGAACAACACCTACGAGGGGAGTGAACTGATTTCCAAAGACTCTCTGAGACTGATCCCCATCCACACCCAACTCGTTTCTACTCTGAAACTCTGAGATGACTCCAAGGCTGAAATTTTTTGTAAACCGATACCAGGCAGAAGGTTTCAGATAAAATTTTACATTATCAATTTTTTTCTGATTTTTTAGATCCGTCTGACCTTCTCCAAAATAAGAATCAAAAAAATCGCCCCCTCCAAGCTCTGCGTAATACACGAT
>JAHFAB010000016.1:0-7712 GCA_023250795.1 Bacteriovoracaceae bacterium | reverse complement strand
CGATTTGGGTCCCAAATTTTAAACTTGATATCCACACCCACTCCAGCCCTAAAAGCTCCATAGGCCATGGTTTCCACCCGATTGATCCAAGCGGATTCTGAGTTTCCGAAAAAAAACGCCCCTCCAAAAATAGCTCCAAACGTAGGGTCATACCCAACGATGGGGCAAATCGACTTTCCATCGGAAATTTTACTTTTAGCGTCGATATTCATATTTTCTCTGGTGAGATTTTTTCCTACAGTATTTTCTTCGGCCCAAACGGCTTGCACTGAAAAAACAAAGACCCAGAGAATTATTGGAAGAATCATTATTATTTAGTAACAATAAAGCTGATATAAAGCGAAGTAAAAATAATGGAATTTTACACTGTATTTTCCCATAAAATAGGTTATTGGTGGAAAGACTATGGGAGCTCAATGGAAACACGCAGGTCGCCAGCACAATTCATCTAAACGTGGCGCACTGATTGGAAAATTGGTGAAGGAGATCATTGTCTCGGCAAAAATAGGAGACGCCAACCCTGACAACAATCCTCGTCTGCGTGCAGGCGTGGAGGCGGCCAAGAAATCCTCCGTCCCACGAGATACAATAGAGCGCGCAATTAAGAAAGGCGCGGGTCTTCTCGATGAAACCGTCAATTATGAACTCGTCACATATGAAGGATTTGCCCCTCACCAAGTGCCAGTTATTATAGAATGTCTCACCGAAAATAAAAATCGAACTGCTGCTGACATCCGCGTTTTATTTCGCAAAGGACAAATCGGGGCAATGGGGAGCGTGACTTGGATGTTCGATCGTTTGGGCGTAGTCGAAGCGACGCATACCGATGCCACGCAGGATATCGAAGCAGCTGCCATAGAAGCTGGTGCTCAAAATGTTGAAAAACTAGAAGACGCAGAATCTCAGCAAGGACAGACTGGAGCTAGATTTTTCAGTGATCCTAAAGATCTTGATGCGTGCAGCAAATTTCTCATCAAAACGGGATGGACTGTGACAACTGCAGAAATGAGCTACCTTGTAAAAAACCGTGTAGCGTTACAAGAAGCAGAGCTCAAAGAAGTGACAGAGTTTCTCAGTGCTTTAGATGACCATGACGATGTTCACAGAATTTATACAGCAATTGGGTAATAAAAATGGCGCCAAGAAAAACCCAATCCCAAAGCGCTTTTAAAGGCGAAATTCTCCGTGGGATTCCCGATAAACTACCGCCATCTCCCTCTTATGACTCTACGATCAATCATGCACCCAAGCGTAAAGATATTTTGACTGTCGAGGAAAAGAAACTCGCACTCCGGAATGCCTTACGCTACTTCAAACCCGAGCAGCACGCCTCCCTGATCAAAGAGTTTAGAGACGAATTGCAAAACTATGGCCGCATCTACATGCACCGCTTTCGTCCCTCCCATCCGATGTTTGCTCGTCCGATTGGAGAGTATCCCCACCGCTCAAAACAAGCTGCGGCGATAATGCTCATGATCCAAAACAATCTGGACCCAGAGATTGCTCAGCATCCTCATGAACTGATCACGTATGGAGGCAATGGAGCGGTTTTTCAAAATTGGGCACAGTATCTACTGACGATGAAATACTTAGCAACGATGACCGACGAGCAGACTTTGGTGCTGAATTCGGGCCATCCCTTGGGGCTTTTCCCTTCTCATGAAGAAGCACCTCGCGTGGTGGTGACCAATGGGATGATGGTTCCGAATTACTCAAAGCCAGATGATTGGGAGAAATACAATGCTTTGGGAGTCACTCAATACGGTCAAATGACTGCTGGGTCTTTTATGTACATTGGTCCCCAAGGAATCGTCCACGGAACGGCTCTGACACTTCTCAATGCAGGACGAAAACTCAAGGGTCCAGATAAGAACTCCCCTAAAGTTTTTGTCTCTTCTGGACTAGGTGGAATGTCGGGCGCTCAGGGAAAAGCGGCTGTAATTGCCGGAGCCATCGGAGTCATTGCAGAGATCAATCCCAAAGCAGTTTCAAAACGTCATGCCCAGGGTTGGGTGGACGAAGTCTTTACTAATCTAGACGCTTTGATTTCTCGGATCGAAAAGGCCCGAGCCTCTAAAGAAGCTGTTTCTCTTGCTTACCAGGGTAATATCGTAGATCTTTGGGAAAAACTCAATACAGAAAACATCCAAGTTCAATTAGGATCCGACCAAACCTCACTACACAACCCGTGGGCCGGGGGATACTATCCCGTCGGGCTCTCTTTCGACGAGAGTGTGCAAATGCTCTCGCAGGATCCAGAAAAATTTAAACAAGAAGTTAAAAAAAGCCTCATTCGACATGCAAAAGCCGTTGGTCAAATGTCAGATCGAGGGATGTACTTTTTTGACTATGGAAATGCATTTTTGCTAGAGGCGAGACGAGCGGGTGCGGATATCTTAAAACCAGATGGATCTTTTATCTATCCATCTTATGTACAAGACATCATGGGACCTCTCTGTTTTGACTACGGATTCGGTCCTTTCCGATGGGTTTGCACTTCTGGAAATGAAAATGACTTAGAGATGACGGACAAAATCGCCAGAAAAATTTTAGAGGCAATGGCCCAACATGCACCCAAAGAAATACTTCAACAATTGAGAGATAATATCGAGTGGATCTGCTCTGCCCGTGAGAACAAACTCGTTGTCGGGTCTCAGGCACGAATTCTTTACGCGGATGCAGAAGGCAGAATGAAAATCGCACAGGAGTTTAACAAAGCCATCCAGGCTGGAAAAATTTCAGCTCCCGTTGTACTAGGTCGCGACCACCATGATGTCTCGGGGACCGACTCACCGTTTCGAGAAACCTCCAATATCTACGATGGATCCCGGTTTACTGCAGATATGGCCGTACAAAATTTTGTCGGTGACGCTTTTCGAGGAGCTACCTGGGTGTCGCTCCACAACGGCGGCGGAGTCGGTTGGGGTGAGGCGATCAATGGAGGCTTTGGACTTGTACTTGATGGCTCACCACAAGCGTCTCGACGCCTAAAGTCCATGCTTTTTTGGGATGTAAACAATGGCCTTGCAAGAAGAAGCTGGGCAAGAAATCCGGAGGCTCTGTTTTCCATCAAAAGAGCAATGAAGGAAGAACCCGCTTTACAAGTCACTCTCCCGAATCAGGTTCGGGATGGTTTACTCTGATTTTATAGCAATTTCTTTGATTTTACTTTTTTCAGTCCGACTCTCTTTACCATTAAGCAGTCGTAAAATGATGGCTTTGATGACAGGGTCATCGTCATTTTTCAGCGTTAACTGTAGTGCTGGTAAAATACTGGGGTCTTCAGCAAATCCTATTTTTTCAAGAGTAAAAATCGCCAATACCCTATTATATTGTGTCCCATTTTCTAAAACACTCAAAAGATCAGGAATAAAGAACGAGCTCGTTTTACCCCAGTCTTTTAAAACCGTTAAAATTTCAGTTCTTGTTCTCAAGTTTCCATAAGTAAGAGGAGTTCTTAAGTAATCACGAGCCTTATCTCCAAATCCGAAAATGACCTCACGAATGGAACCTCTAATCTCTTCATTTTCATAATAACCAAGTGCATCGGTTAATTCGAACATCAGCGCTTTATTTACTTTTCCGATCTGTCCAATAGATTTAACCGTTTTTTCGTAGAGCCTCCCATCTCCCATGGAAAATCGAGCGGTTCTTAATGTTTCAAAAGCTTCATCAAAATTTAACTCTTCTTTTGCATTACCAACAGAATAAAGAAATACAGAGTTCAAAATTGAAATGGTGATTATCCATATTTTTAAATTAAACTTGTTTAACATAAATAAAACCTCCACAAACACTCAGTCAAAACTAAGCAAATTTCAAGCCACTCTTTTGACCAAAAGTATCGACAAAATTCTGCTTTTATTTCAATGAATCGACTCAATTAAATTAGTTTTATTTTGTCTAAGGTTTTTACACGCATGAAAAAAATACAATCCACAAAACCTTTTAGATGCTATGTTCTGACTCATGCAAACAGATACAAAATCCACAACCAGACCCCTAGGCCAAACAAACGCACAAGTCTTCCCCATAGGCTTGGGAGGTATGCCCCTTTCTCTTGATGAAAGACCCTCGGAAAAAGATGCAATCCGAGTCATACATGAAGCCATTGATTTAGGCGTTAATTTGATCGACACCGCCAATGTCTACTGCATCGATGATAACGACATCGGCCATAATGAAGCGTTGATTGCTAAAGCACTCAAAGAAAAACTCAATTCAAAAAATGTTTTTGTGGCTACAAAAGGGGGGCTAAAAAGGCCGAAAGGAGCTTGGGTGACCGATGCCAGTCCTCAGGAACTGCGCAAGGCATGCGAAAAAAGCCTAAAAGACTTAGATGTCGAGTGTATTTTCCTCTATCAACTACACGCCCCAGATGACCGTATTCCTTTGGAGGAATCTGTAGAAGCACTGATAGAACTCAAAAAAGAAGGTAAAATCCAGCACATTGGACTCTCAAACGTCAACCAGGAAGACCTCTCCCGAGTGCTTCCTATGACTCGGATTGAAAGTGTACAAAATCGATGTCATGTTCAGTCAAAAATGGATATTAAATCGGGTCTAGTTCAGTTTTGTCTTCAAAATAAAATCTCTTATATTGCCTACAGTCCTGTCGGAGGACATTACGGGCACAGTAAATTAAGCCAGCTCCCTGTTTTGGGAAAAATAGCCCTAAATCACAAAGCCTCGACCCATGAAATCGCTCTCGCTTGGCTCTTGGCAAAAAGCCCAAATATTTTGCCCATTCCTGGGGCCAGCAAACTAAAAAGCATCCAAAGTAGCGTCAGGGCAGCTCAGATTATTTTGAGCCAGCAAGAGGTAGGTTTGCTAGATGAGATCTAGTTGTAAACTTTTATATGACCGATCTTTTCCAATACACTGCTGAAATACAAACTCCGCGTACACGCCCTTTGGCCGATCGTATGCGCCCAAAAACGCTCTCAGATTTCTTTGGACAAGAGAGGGTCTTAGGCCCTGGAAAACCGCTACGTCTTTGGATTGAAACCGATCGCGTTCCCTCACTCATTCTTTGGGGACCTCCGGGATGTGGAAAAACAACTCTGGCCAAAGTTATTGCAGAAAAAACTCTCTCTTCTTTTCATTCACAAAGCGCTGTTCTCATGGGGGTCAAAGACATCAAGGAATGCGTGGAAAAAGCCAGGTTCACTCAACAGACACAGCAAAGAAAAACAGTTTTATTCATCGATGAAATCCACCGGTTTAATAAATCCCAACAAGATGCACTCCTTCCTCATGTGGAAGATGGGACTGTCACTCTCATTGGAGCCACAACTGAAAACCCGTCATTTGAACTGAACGCTGCTCTCTTATCACGCACTCGGGTGATTCGACTCGAACGTTTAGAAGCTCAAGCGCTTCAAGCCGTGATTCGAAAAGCACTCCTGGACTCAGAAAAAGGTTTGGGAGGATTTCTAAAACTCTCAGAAGAAGCAATTGATTGGCTGGCAGACACAGCAGAGGGAGACGCCAGACGCGCTCTGGTTGCACTCGAAACTGTTGCTCTTTTTGTGGGAAAAAATGCCGCCAATAATACTCTTGAACTCACCGATGTTCATGCCGCTCTCGAATCTGCACTTGAAAGACAACCCATGCCCTATGACAAGTCTGGAGAAGAACATTACAATGTTATTTCTGCTTTCATCAAAAGCATACGAGACAGCGACCCCCATGCAGGTCTTTACTACCTAGCCAGAATGCTGGAGTCAGGCGAAGACCCACTCTTTATCGTCAGGCGTCTCGTTGTACTTGCCTCTGAAGACATTGGAAATGCAGATCCCAGAGCTCTACAAATTGCGATCTCTACAAAAGACGCTATTGATTTCATCGGCATGCCTGAAGCCAGAATTAACCTCGCACAAGCTGTCACTTACTTAGCCCTAGCCCCAAAAAGCAACGCCAGCTATCAAGGAATAGGCCAGGCCATTACAGAAGTAAAAAAATCTGGGGCACTTCCTGTTCCCATGCATCTTCGAAACGCAGTCACCGGCCTTATGAAAAAAGAAGGCTACGGAAAAGACTATCGCTACGCTCATTCTGAAAAAAAGGCACGCGCCAAGCAAACCCATCTTCCAAAAGAACTCATTGGAAAAAGATTTTATGAGCCCAAAGAAGTCGGGCTAGAAAAACAGCTCAAAGAAAAATTAGATAAACTCAATCCTGATTTTGAGGAATAGTTTTCCTCAAGGCAAAAGCAACAGACCAGCCCTCACTTCTCAAAAAACAGAAGTGAAGTTTATTTTGATTCTTTGTATTTTCAGCGACACCTAGCCCAGATTCAACTGAAAATTCTCCAATTTGATAATGAGTAACCAGCTTACTTTTATAACCTGTATCAGCCTTAAAACAGGCTTCTTTGATCACCCAAAAATCTATAGGTTGAAGTGGAAACTGCTTTTCACAAGTATGAACGAATCTTTCACATAGACGATCCGTGATTTTTCTAGAACTCAGTTCCATATCGACGCCGATTTTTTCAATCATAGATTGCACACTTGTTTTGGGTGCAAACCCCACAACAAGCACCCATAACTGGCTATGCGTCACACTAGTCAAGACAGCTGTTGGATCCACTCCCAAAGAAAGAAATTCTTTGCAAATCTCTTGCTCCCCTTTCCTCGCTAATGCAGACTCAGTTTGGCGCGAAACTTTGGCAGACTTTCCCGGCGGGAGGACTGAGCGTAGAAAAATTTTTTTGATTCCCAATGTAGAGACGTCTATTAATTCTCCAAATGCTGTCAGAAGCCGTTCTAAATCAGGACCCATTCCGCCTTGTAACAGACTCTATAGAAAAAGGGGATCCCTTTAATTAGGAACATAACCTATCACAGTGGATTGTGTCAGTCTCATGTTCAACCCTTCACTGGAGTTAGTTGAAAAAACAATTCCAGTTTTTATGATTAACTTGGCTTCCATTTCTGACCCAGGATAAGCTAATCGATAAAGTGGAATATGTGAAGTTGTCGGATTTTGAAAAACGTAACCTAGAACTCCATCTGGTGTCGGAGTCATCTCACGCATTTTATTACTTTCACACTGCGAATCCATCGAAAGAAAACTGAAATTATAACGAGCGATCTTACAACGATAGATCGGAACTGACCCCGCTTGGCCCGCAGAAGCTTTATAAACTTTGAACGCAAACTGTTCGGGCATTGTATACCCCAAAGACTTAGCCTCTGCTGGTGAAGTAGTGTAGTAATAACTCTGCTTTCCTATCCCACTGTTGATCGTAGGAATCCGATAGACAGTCAAGATATCATTCGGTCCAAAACACTTCTTCCACCCAATCACGTAATGTTGCTCTATACGCCCATCGAGAGAATCCAAAGTCATCAACGCTTTGCGATCCACATCCCCCTCAACATGAATACTGGTTCTGATTCGCAATGTTTCTCCTTGGTTATTACAGGTGGACCATCCTGATTTTTCTACTGGTATCGTGTTTCTAAAATTGTAATTATCCGAATATGGTCCTTGAAAATTTTGATCTCCAAAAGCATAATTTGCAGCTGAACTTGAAAAAGAGTAGCTAGCTTTATGAGTAGCCAGCGCTCCCGAATCTAAATTTGCAAACCCGCGGTAGTCCAAATAAAAAAGCGAGTAAGACCAGCCCTGTGGGATATTCATACTCACATCGATATTGCATGATTTCTGCCCCACCTCGGACAAATCTCCACCCGCCTCAGCCG
>JAHFAB010000015.1 GCA_023250795.1 Bacteriovoracaceae bacterium | reverse complement strand
AAAGGTTGCATTTAAAACATGGTTTCCGTTCAGATCAACTCGAGACGAAAAGTCAGAACTAAATATCTCCTTCATAAAATCTGTAAGCTGCTTTCCAATCTGAGGCGCGTAAACATAAAGAGTCACAGAAGCCGCTAACAAAGCTAATAGACTTGAAACCTCTCTGCTCTGAGAAACAATACCCCGTTTTCTAAACTCCTCAATTCGGTAGGGCGATGCTTCTTCTGTCAAATCGTCTCTAGATTTGTCTTGATTCTCAGCCAATTCTATTCTCCTTTAGTGCGCCATGGCTTGCATCATGACGAGCAACCAGTCATCCATTCGTTCTAAAATATTTCTAGTTACCGATTGAAACTCTGGAACCCCTATCAACATCACCATAAATCCAACTATCGAACTCATCGCAAATGAGAGAACTAAAACGTTTAATTGCGGCATTGATTTTGCTAAAATACCAAATATGATATTCACAGAAAAAAGAGAAACAGCCATAGGTGCTGCAATCTGTATTCCAAATCGAATCACCTGACCAGTGAGTTGGATAAGTTTTTGGTTAAACAACTCTGTAAAACCCGCTTTTCCCAATCCCACAATTTGGTAACTATTGAGAGTTGCACGCAACATTATATGATGACCATCTAGGACTAGAAATATAAGCATAGCCAGGGCCATCTGTAGTTCTGCAATCACTTGAGTTTGAGATTCTTGGTGTGGATCATATGAGCTAGCTGTTGCAAATCCCATAAAATTTCCAGCTAAATTAGAACCAAAGTTAATCGAATCAAAAGTAAGTCTTGCTGTGTACCCCAAGACCAAACCAAACAATGCTTCTAATACAATGGTCCCAACTATTCCACTCACTGACATTCCCCAAACCAATGCCTCCCCTGGTCTAATAAATGATCGAGTAACCAGTGCTGGGTAAAGAACTACAGAAATAGCTAATGCGAATAATATTTTTGCTATGGATGGGATAAACTTATCACCAACAAATGGGAGAACTGTAATCAATACGCTAAACCTCACTAAAACTGCAAAAAAACTTAATATTTCTTCATGATTAAAATTAAAAAGTGACATCACCTAATCCAATCACCCGCATTGCCCAAAATATTATTTGCATAGTTTTGTAAAATCTCAAGCATCCAAGGTGCCATCACAATTAGAACTAAAACCACAGCGACCATTTTGGGAATAAAAGTCAGAGTTGCTTCGTTAATCTGAGTAATTGCTTGTAAGACGCTCACCACTATACCGATAAGCATTGCAGCAATCAGAAGTGGGCCCGCAAGATAAAGTGTGGTTCTCAAAGTTTCTGCACCTAATCCCATCAGCATTTCCTCTGTCATTTTTTACCTCCCCACTAACCAAAGCTTTTTACAATACTTCCCACCACAAGTTCCCAGCCATCTACTAAAACAAAAAGTAAAAGTTTAAACGGCAGCGAAATCACAATGGGCGGTAACATCATCATACCCATCGCCATTAAGACACTTGCTACAACCATATCTAAGACCAGAAAAGGTAGATACAACATGAACCCAATTTGAAACGCTGTCTTCAGTTCGCTAATGATAAATGAAGGCACTAAAACATAAGTAGGTACTTCTGTTTGGTTATTGGGTTTCGCTTCTTTTGAAAGTGAGAGAAATAGCTCAAGATCTTTTTCCCTAGTTTGTTTAAACATAAAATCTCTCAACGGGGTTTCTGCTTTTTCATAAGCTGCTTTTTGATCGATCTTTTCATTTAGATAAGGCTCTATTGCATTTGATGAAATAGATTTCCAGGTGGGTGACATAATAAAGAAAGAAAGAAAAAGAGCCAATCCTACAATGATTTGGTTCGGGGGCATTTGTTGAGTCCCCAAAGCTTGCCTGAGAAAACTTAAGACAACTACAATTCTTGTAAAAGAGGTCATCATAATCAAAATGGCCGGTGCCAATGACAAAACCGTAAGCATGATAATAATTCTAAGAACTGAAACAATATCGCTGGGTTTTTGACTATTTCCAAAAGACAAACTCAATGAGGGTAAAGTCAACCCAGAGGTCCCTGGTATATAGGATCCTGTTTCTCCTTCGGCATAGGCAGGAAGTTGCACAGATAAAATTCCCAGGGTTACACTCATCATAAAAGTTAACCCTAAGTTTTTCATAACTGTTTGAGTCCCTCAATTTTGCTTCTAATTTGTGATCGAATACTTGGTTTTGTAGATTCAGTAGATAAAAGGTCAAAAAACTGAGGTTTTCCAGCTAAAACTGCACCAGATGAATTTGAAAGGCGAGGTTCTAGATGGGCTGGAAGTTCCTCAAATGAAACCTCTTCCTCCTCTTCAAGCTGAGTAATTAAGTTGATTGACTCATTTGATACGCCTAGAACTAGATATTTGCCCGCTACACGAATCACTACTATGTTTTTTTTAGGTCCCAAATAGTGATTAGCAACCACATCAATCATCTTATTTTTTAAACCTAAATTTGGAAAACTTAATTTTGAAAACTTTTCTGCCCACTTCATGACTCCAGAGACATTACTTTTTCCAGAGTTTAGTTTTAATCTTCTAAATTTGTGAAATGTAAAAGCCAAAACACAAAACAAAATAAGAACAAAAACCAATACACGAGCAACTCCAAACATTGACTTCCAAATACTTGGAAGTGGTTTTGCGTAGGAATGTACGTTTTTAGTGACTGTGCTTGTAATGTTTGGAGTGTTTTTCTGAAGCACTTTTGCTAAAAGTTCCTTTTCTTCTTCAGACTGCTTGATTTCGTTTGTCTTAGCGCTTTCTTGAGAAATTTTAGGCTCTACTTTGATTAATGCTTGTGCAGAATGGATGACCACATTGTCTTTTATCGTGAAAGTATTTTTTGGTTTTGTAGCTTCTAAAAGCCTGATACTCAATGTCTTTCCAATAGATGTCATTTGAAATCTATTTTTATATTTCTCAGCAACTCCTTTCACACTCAAGCGACAACGAACTAGTTTCGGACCATATTGATAAGCAAATACTTTACTTAACTCCTTTCCAGAAACTGGGATTATTTTGGCAGGATAAATCGAAACATCAGAAATACTGAATTGCACAACGTCATTAAAATATTCGATATTTACTTGCTTTTTTGAAACAGTTTTATCAAAAAAAAGATCTATTTTTGAATTTTCTTTCACTTGTATTTTTTTTAGAGTCGTTAACGCACTTGCATAATTCGAAAAAAATAAAAATCCTAAAATTATCAATAACGCTTTAGAACTCTTCATTTTTCACCTATTTTAGTTTCACCTATTTTAGTTGTTCAATTCGCTCAACTGGAGAGAGAATATCTGTCAAACGAATCCCAAATTTTTCGTTTACAACCACAACTTCTCCGCGAGCAATCAACTTATCGTTTACCAAGACTTCCAGAGGTTCCCCTGCAAACTTTGCTAACTCAATGACAGAGCCTTGTGCAAGTTGAAGAACATCTCGAATGGCCATTTTAGATCTCCCCAGCTCAACCGTCACTTTGAGAGGAATATCTAAAATAAAATCGAGCGAATGAAATGGAACTGTTCCCTGCTTAGCGTCTTTTACTTCACCCGATCCAGCTCCTTGATTTGGAGCTCCCTCAGCAGCCCCACTGGTTGCTCCTGCGAGTGCTGCTCCGATATCTCCCATTCCAGCTGCTTCTTGTGGTATTGCTTCTGGTTGTGCCATAAATTATCCCTCTTCTTCCTCTGCTTCTGAAACGCGTGTGACTTGCACAGCACGATTTCCTCTAGAAGTTCCAAAAAGACATTTGAACTTTGAAACCCCTTCAATTAATACATCCAATTCCCCATCAGCATTTTGTGTTAGTGGAACAATATCTCCCACATTTAGATTGACTAAATCTCCCACTGTAATTGTAGCTGCTCCTAAATTCACAACAATGTTTGATTCAGTATTTCTCAAATGCTCTTCCATCTTTGAAGTCCACTCTTTGTCCACACGATCTGACTCTGTCTGAAAAGAAGCGTTCAACTTATTTTTAATAGGCTCAATCGTAGAATATGGAATCACCATGACAATAGTGCCTGTCGCATTTTCTAGCTCAACTTCGAAAGTTGTAGATATAATGACTTCCGACGGAGGAACTACGCCTACAAATTGAGGGTTCACTTCTGTTCTAATAAATGAAATTTCTGTCCTATGTATCGGTGCCCAAGCTTCTTCTAAATCTTTGATAGCCAGGTCCATCACTTTTTTCATGATAGACAACTCAATTCGAGTAAACTCTTTTCCCTCAATCTTTGTATAGGGCCGATCTGTTCCACCAAAATAACTATCTACTAGGGCATAGGTCAGTTTTGATTCGAAAACTAACAGCGCAGGACCCCTTAACGCTTCAAACCGCATAATACACATGCAACTTGGTATCGGCAGTGTGTTTACGAACTCACCAAATTTTAAAAGATCAGTAGAGATAATACTAATTGACGCAATTTTTCTTAAGGAGTTAGAAAGCGACATTCTATAGAGACGAATAAACCGCTCGTAGATAATATCCAACGTCGGCATTCGACCACGAATCACTCGGTCTTGGTTCGTTAGATCGTATGGAGTGATTTCAGACTCAGGAATAGCAGTACTACTACTCCAGCCATCTCCACCCCCAGCACCACCTGCCGCTCCAGCTCCGACATCTACATTTCCGTCCGAGACAGCGTTTAAAAGAGCATCTACTTCAGATTGTGTTAAAACTTGATTCATAATTGAGCCATCCTAGCTCCCAAAACACATCAGCTAACCGCTGACTGCAAAATTTGTAAAAAAAACACCCTTAACTTTTCCTGTGATTAAGAAATCGTTCATTGCTTTTCTAATCTCGTCTTTGAGATAATCTCTACCTTCTGGAGTTGCCAGATCTGCTGGCCTCTTACTATTGAACAAATCAATCACAGTATTTTTCACCTGTGGCATTTTTTGATTGAGTTCATTTTCAGTATCATCTGAGTTCACTTCAATAGAAATATTCACACGAACAAATTTTGGACTCACACTTCCGACTGTTGCGAGATTAATTGTAAATTGATCCAGCGTAATCATCTTCCCAAATTCTGAAGCAGATTTTTTTACGCCTCCCTCTCCACCTTCATGCCCTTTAGCTTCTCCGCCTTCACCGTGCGCTGCCTCAGCGTGGCTACCCGCTTCACCTTCGTGTGATGAAATATCATCCACGCTAGTTTTATGTTTTTCTCTCAAAAATGAAACAGTCAATATGCCACCCATTGCAACAGTGGCAACGACATTGACAATAGTAAGAATCATTTGGAGTTTATTACCACTTCCTCCAGCAGATCCTCCACCTGAGACAGGAACAGATTCAGTTTTTTCTTCAGCGGCCATGTGCAACTCCTTCTCTTATTTTGCACGCATCTCAAGAAGGATACAAGCCCCTGTGTTGATTTCTAAACAGGGAGGCCTATTGTCAACTCATTGACAGCAGACCTCCATATTTTATACAGTCATTATTTATGACCTTTTCAGATTTAGAACTTCCTGCATCATTTCATCTGCAACGCCAATGACTTTGCTATTGGCTTGGAAGTTTCTTTGAGCAGTCATCAGATTGATAAACTCGTTTGCAATATCTGTAGTAGATGACTCAATTGTTTTAGATGAAACACTACCACGGCCACCAGATTGAGGAGCTCCTAAAGTCGGTTGACCCGACAAACGACTTTCTCTATATCTGTTTTGCCCCACCTTGAAGAGTCCTTCAGGATTTTCAAACTTCCCGATAGAAATTTGAGCGAGGTTAATATTTTGACCATTGGTGTAAATAGCCGCCAAAACTCCGTCGTCGTTAAACGTCATCCCAGCCAAAGTACCGGCAGAATAACCATCTTGTAGAGTTTTGTAGATCTCAGAGTTTGTCCCATATTGAGTGACTTGTAATCCACTTCCACCCTTACTTTTTTCGTCACCAAAGTTAAACAAAATACTCTGATCTGGGAGGGCTCCTTTATTGAAATTAAACTCTGATCGGTCTGTGCTCTGTTCAAGCAATTTTCCATCAGTATCAAACTTCAACCTTCCCCTAGCTTGTTCGATCAATTGATCCTTTTTACCACCATTGATCTCATCGCCTTTTGCCATAGCTCTCCAGGTCCACTCACCATCCCCAGTTTTGTTAAAATAAGTGGTCAAAACGTGAGCTGTTCCTGCGCTATCGTAAACAGTAACTCCTGTAGCAAAATGAGAAGTGAGCTCTGGTTTTTCTGGATTGAACTCCATTGCACTGTCTGCCCTTAAGTCGAGGTTCATAAACATATCAACTTTGTTGGTACGTTTGGCGTCAATTACAGTTCGATCGACAGAAATATCACCTAATTTTGAGGTAATCTTTCCATCTTCGTCTGCTTTGAAACCTTGAACACGAAAATTATCTGCGTTGATCAGCTTTCCTTCTTTGTCAAAATGGAAAGCTCCATTTCGAGTAAAGCTCCTGCCATCAATCCCGTTAATGCAAAAGAATCCATCTCCAGTAATCGCTAAGTCTGTAGCCGACTCAGTTTGAACAATGGATCCCTGAGAGAAAATAGGATTAACTGCTGAAAGCCTTGTTCCACGGCCGATTTGGTTACCTCCCAATAATCCTTTGAGCGATTTTGCAATCACATCTTGGAATTCTGGTCGGCTCACCTTAAACCCGACTGTGTTGGAGTTGGCAATATTGTCGCCGTAAATCGACAATGCCTCTCCCTGGCCTTGCAAGCCAGTGATACCTGTGTACATCGAGGATAATATACCCATATACGAGACGCCTCCTTGCGTCTATTTGGTTCTAGTTCACTCATTCCTCAATCAATCAGAATGAATTTTAGGCTTCCCGTACAGGGTCCAGCCTAGTTATTATTACACTTCAACTAAACAATCACAGCACCATCAATATTTGTAAAAACATTCCCAGTCATCGAATTCTTATCCAGAGCTGTAATCACAGTTCTGTTTTTTACACTCACAATCAACGCAGCATCCTTGGTCAAGATCAATGTCTCTCCTACTCCTTTCGCATCTGCCTTATCAACTGCATCATTAATTTTGGACAAAAGGGCTGGATCTAACTTAATCTTTCGATCTTGCAATCTTTGATAAGCATGAGCTGAGAATTTTAGAGGTTCTCGGACCTGATTAAGATCTTGTTTCTGCCCACTTTCGTCTAATGTTTTTTTATAAACTTGATCAAATTCACTCTCAATCCCTTTTTTAGGTACTCGTTCCGTCTGGCTAACTCCAGATTCTTTCGGAATCGAAGTGACATTGGGATAAAGAAAAGGTCCACCACTAGTCATGACTATTCGCCTCCTTTTTTTCTACTTCATCACCACTCACATTATCATGAAGTCCATTTGGAAATCCTTTTTCTTCTAAATTCTGTTTTGATTGCTGATATTTTGAGATGGCCTCTTTTGCTTCTTGAGGAATGGCTTTTAGATTGAGATTCTCGGAACCCACACCTTTTTTAAAAGAAATCAGGGCCTGTGTTTGAGTGTTTTCTGGTAAATTTTGGCCAGATTGATCTTGTGACTGAGCAAGACGTGGTGATTGAGTAGAATCAGATTCAATTTTCACAATATTTCGTAAAGTAACTTTATCAGGTCGATTGAGATCTCCTACTAAAAAAACTGGCTCTGCTCCTTCAAAGCTCACTCCCACCACTTGAGTTCGCGCTATAGGATTGGTCGGCAAGGACTGCCCATTAGGATCTTGAGCTGTGATTCTAAAAAAGTAACCCCCTGATTTCGCTGGAACAGTATTTGATTTAATTCCATCCCATGTAAAACTATTATTTCCTGCTTTTTGAGCTCCCAAATCTTTTTGAAATGCTGTTTCTCCATTTTCAGCAATAATCGCCACATGGACCTGAGAAGCATCTTTCGGCAATGCAAAAGAAAGTGAATCAGCACTCCCTTCAGCATGTGGAAAGCGTTCTCGGTCCACTGTGACAGATTTTCCAATGAGACCGGTCATTGCAAGTCTTTCCATAGGTTGATTCTGTCCTGACATCTTCCCAAGGTTCTGATTGATGTTCTGCAACTGCTCGACTGACGCATATTGAGCCATCTCACTTGCAAACTGCTCGGCTTTGAAGGGTTGTGTCGGGTCTTGGTGTTTCATTTGTGTAATCATGATGCGTAAGAAATCATCTTTTCCTAAAGTTTTTTTGATTTCTCTGGGCTTTTCTACTTTGGCTCCAAACTTGGCTTGGACTTGATTCCAGATTTCACCATATTTGGCCTCAGTATTAGCCTCTTTCGCATCTTTTTGATTAGACAATAAGCCACCGCTTTGGCCAGAGCTTCCATAATTCATAGAAGCATTTTCCATGGGTTGTACGGTAACTTCTCGACTCTTAAGACCTTGCACCATTACTTATCCTTTTTATCTAAGCCATTACGTCTAAACGACCGCTCTCAACACTTCTTTGGATTCCAGGACTGTTCGCATTACTACTTGTCATATTACTCAGGATGTTCTGACGAGACCTGGGCACTGAATGGGATTCAGTCCCATCCCAAGCACTTCTTGCTTGATCACGATGGCTTGAGCTTTGCCCTGTCCATTGATTCAGGTTTGTTTCATTCCCAAATTGATTGTTTGGAGACGAATTTGTCGCCTGAGTCACTGAGACATCGACTTTAGCCAAACTCAGATTTTGATTAGCTAAGGTCTCTTTCAGAAAGCCAATGCTTTCTTCTAGAATTTTCTTAGCTTGCTCATTCGAAGCTTGGATCTTAAGTCCCACTGCCTGTCCACGAGTCATCACATGAAGATTAAGTTCTCCTAAGCCATCTGGCTTAAGTCTCACTCTCATTTCACCGCCCGTTCCTTTTTGAGCAATATTTTGAATTTCATTGCTCATCCCAAGCAAAGTCTCTCTCGTCAAACGCTCTCTTGCCATCTCCCCTGGGACAACATGACCAGCCACCTCTGATGGAACAGTTTTTACTACTTGAGTACGAACTGTATTATCCATCAAATTTGCTGTCATATTTTCTAGGGAATTTTCCACAGAATGAGTCACTGGAGCAAGAGTCTCGAGTTTGGAATTTATATTCTTTAACTTCAAAGGATATTCAAGCCCTTTAGAGTCTTGATTTCCACCCTCAAGCACTTTCAATCGTGACCGCGGTTCATTCTGAGACATATCCCGGTCTTGGCCAAAGCCCTGACCCTGCTCTTTCGACTGTTTACCCACACTGTTTAGAGTGTTGGCAAACTCAGAGCCAGTCAAGTGTTTCACCAAAGCCTGGGGAGTTTGTGTACGAACTTTATCCTCTCCAGAAATTGACTTCACTTGGCCATTCAACCCACTCGCAGCCCTTTCGATATCAACTCCACCACCCTCTTGGGTGACCTCTCCATTCATTTTATTTAAATAATTCACTAATAGGTTCTTTGCTTCAGCAGTATCATCAGAATCTATTTTTTCCTGAGCACCTTTTAGTGCCACTAATAGATCTTTTGACGATACGTCTCCAGGCTCACTTCTCAGATTTTGCAAAATATTCTGAACAGCCTCTAGATCTTCAAGATTCTTAGAGAGCTTAGAACTTTGCTCACCTTTCTGAGTAAGAGTTTTTATTTTTTCAGGTATTAGAGTCTTTAGAGTTGGATTTTTTTCCTCATCTCCGACAAATACCCAGTCCTTACTCCAAGGGTTGAGTCCAGCAAGTGCTGGGGCAGTATTCAAACTGGAAGCAGCTTTGAGTGTAGTAGGAGCCTGTTCTGCTAAGCTCAAACGCAAATTCTTTTGCTGACTTGATTGATCGACATGACCACTGATAGGTTCTTGTTTTTTCAATCCAGTCTCATCTTGAATTTGAGTTTGTGGCATCACTGAACTTTGTACAACATCGGGCATCCCATTAGGCAACATACTCACTTTGACACTATTTTCGCCTAATACCCCTTCGAAATCAGCTTCAGATTGATTTTTCGGCTTTTTGTTCGCTTTCAATTGGCCTGACAGATTTGTTGTCGAGGTAACTGCTTGCGCTACGGTTTGTATTTCCATTTTCTTCACCTCCTTTCTCATGAGATTCTGTGACTGGTTTCATTTTTTTGATCTTAATGACCCCGGCCATCAGTTCTGTAAGTCGCGAGGATGACTCCGACTCCATCGCACTTAAAATTTTTGCAAGTTTCAGCGTTGACATGCGCGTCATTGCCGAAACAGCGAGTGACTCATCTATAGACTCAAGGAGCTTGGCAGCTGGCTTTGGACCCATCGTTTCGAATGTTTCCACAAGTTTAGCTATTTTTTCTTCGTTTTCTTTTTTATTGAGACCTTGATATTTTTCGATTTCATCTCGAACTTGTTTTATCTTTTTAAACTCTCCATCAAAGGCTACCTGTGCGGCTTTGAGTTCTTTTTCTTTCGCAGATAATTCTTTTTCTCTTTTCTCCAACTCTTCTTTTCGTTTCTGTATGTCTTCGATCGTCATTGGATCCACAAGACACTTTTGAACTTCTGGAGCTTCCTCTGAATCAGTCTCAGTTGGTTCAACTTGCTTTATTGATTTTTTTGCATGCACTTCTGGCTTGTCTTCATGCTTAGTGCCATGTTCTTCAGCAGATGCTGTACATAATCCAACCACTAAAACAAACCCAATCAATTTAGAACTCAGTTGAAATTTCATTTTGACTCTCCTGAATCATTTTGATGAGAAAGTCTAAAACGATTTGTATACAGATCATCTAATGCTTTTTGTTCAAGTTTATTGTGTTTTTTTCTATATTCTTCAAAATTATTTTCTCTGAGCAACTCCATCGCTCGAGTTTGCCGCTTAGAAGACAGGTAATGAAACATCGATTTTTCGAGTTCTCGATTTGCTCTTAATATAGCCTGATCTGCCTGGATGATTCGTTGTTTTGTTCCAGTAATGAACTTGTTTTCCAAATCAAAAACAGTCGAACTGGTAGATTCACGTCCCAAAAGCTCTCTTCGTAGCAGGGAGTCTTCTAGAGCTCGAAGCAACTCATATTTAATTTGTTTTTCTTTTTGTAATTTCAGTTGAGCAAGGCCTAACTTCTTGAGAGCTTCAGTCTCTCTGCTCTTTCTAACCCTCTCGACTGCTTCGAACTTAAACTTAAACTTCTTCATTCTTTAATTATTTTCCAACGAATTACTTCCATTGCATAGACTGAATAATTTTCCACACCTGAAAAATTTGCCGAGCAGATTTTGCTGCTTTTTTAGCTGCGTATGGGTTTTGGGCATGGATTGGACTTGATTTGCTGGTGGGTTTACCTAGGATTCTGGATTTGAAGGGTAAAGAAAGTCAGACCAATCAAGGCGTGTGCTTCCGTGGCATGCGATCTAGGCGGGTTTGTGAGGCGTGTTTACAGGGAGAGTTTAATGTATGTGTTTGAAAAATGAAGGTTCTGAATTTTATTTTTTATTCAATAAAAAACCTATTTTTTACTTGTTTTTAATAAATTATTTGGTATGAACTCATCTAGAAAACGAGGTCATACATGAAGACAACCGACATCAGAAAACTATCCGACTCAGAGCTTCTGGAACAGACAGAAAAAGCAGTATTACTGGAACGCGAAAGTACAAACCTGGTTTTAGATCACCTGCGTGAGATCCAGAGTAGACGGCTTTATGCTCGCCTCGGGTTTAGCAGCATGTTTGAGTATTGTACAAAGCATCTAAAATACTGTAACTCCGGAGCTCAACTTCGTATAGATGCCATGCGCCTGTCTTTAGAACTTCCTGAAATCAAAGAGTCATTAGAAAAGGGAGATCTCAGTCTTTCCGTCATAGGATCATTTCAAAAATTTGTGCGTCATGAGAACCAAAAAGACAAGAAATACTCTAAAGAAGAAAAACAAGAGCTACTCAAGCAAGTGGAGAGTAAATCACGAGTAGAGGCTGAGAAAGTTTTTGCAGAGATTTCACCTGAAGCATTTCCAAAAGAAAAAGTCAGAGTATTGAGTGGAACTCAGTCTGAACTTCGATTTGTAGCAGATGAGGAACTGATGGAGCTGATCGCTGAGATGAAGGCAAAGTTACAGCAGAAGGGGAACGCTGACCCAAGCTATGCTGAGATCTTTAAAAGTGGACTAAGGAAAGCGCTTAAAAAAGAAAAGGGTCGGGTTTTGCCCAGACAGGCTTTGGCAGAAAAGGTTTTTTCTGTGGCGGGCGCTACTTTTTCAGAGGAAGTAAAAGCTGCTGCCAGCAAACAAACCACTTCTCCTGAAGAAGTACGAGGCGCGAAAAAAGGAGTGGGTAAGGCATTTGGCAAGCAGCCTCGGACACCACGAATTTATATCTCAGTTTCAGCGAAAAAAATGGCATTTCATCGGGCGGATGAACAATGCACCTATTTTTCAGAGCTCACGGGAAAGCGTTGTACTGAAAAACATTTTCTACAAGTAGAACACATTGTGCCCGTTGCAATGGGTGGAAGCTCAGAACAGGAAAACCTCACAGTCTTGTGCGCTTGTCATAATCGACTGAGTGCAATTGATAGTTTTGGGATGGAGAAAATGCGGCCTTATCTAAAGTTCGGGTAGTAGAAAACATGTAATTACCAAGCGCTTTTGAGGCAGAGTCTTCCTTTGTATTACAGATAGGCTGGTAAAATTTTCCGATCAAATTTTTCTGCT